>CAYNQP010000130.1:0-8670 GCA_964399325.1 uncultured Pirellulales bacterium | reverse complement strand
TCGGGCTGGGGTTCATTCATGTGATCGTCGGTGTGGAGGGGCCCTACAACCTGCCTCTCGATATCGCGCGCCGGGAATCGTTTGGATATCGAGAGATGCTTATCGATGCCGGCAAGATTCAAGCCCTCCCCTACGTCGCCGCCAAGATCAAGTACCCCCTGGGCTGCCAGGTCCTCCAGCAAAGGGAATACCTGCCCTCCAGCCCGACGTTCGAGACGCGGATGGTCCACGAGCTGCGCGAGACCATGAGCCGCTGGTACGCCGAGTTCGAGACAGCGTCGGGCCGGCCCCGGCAACCGTGGCAAGACCGGCTGCAGGAACCGACGCAGGCCGCTGAGGCGGACCCACAGGATGCCGCCGCATACAATCGCCGGGGAATCGCCTGCGCCAAACAGGGCCGCTATGGCGACGCCCTTTCGGAGTTCGCCGGCGCCATCAGGAAGAATCCGGTCTTTCCGGAAGCCTGCTACAATCGGGCGCTGGTCTACGTCGCGCTCGGGAACTTGGGCCAGGCCGCATCCGATTTCAGCCAGGTCGTGGAGATCAGGCCGGAGTCCGTCGAAGCCTACATCAATCGGGGGCGGATCCACGTCACCAGCGAGCGATACGACGAAGCCATCGCGGATTTCACTAAGGCTATCGAGATCGATCCGACGTGTGCCGAGGCGTACTTGCGGCGTGGCATGATCCGCTATGCCAAGGGAGAAAACGACAAAGCCTGGGAGGACGTCCACAAGCTGCAAAGCCTTGGCGTCTCCGTCCCTGCGGGATTCCTCGCGGCTCTCCGGGGCGAAGGTCCTGGGCGCACAACCGCTCCGGGTCGGCGTCGGCGCTGACAGACTGAGCAGGTCCGATCTGCGGCGTGCAGGCTTGAATCTCACCTGGTAACCTGATACCATGTCGTCCCATGTTAACGCTTGTCAACACGAATCGGATGGTTCCTCCGATAGCGCCGATCGGGTTGGAGTATGTCGCCGAGGCAGTCCAGGACCAGGGGATTGAGGTCGAGGTGCTGGATCTGGGTCTGTGTGACGACCCGGAGGCGGCGCTGACAGAGTACTTTTCCAGCCACACGCCGGCGCTAGTCGGCCTGTCTTTTCGCAACGCGGATGACTGCTTCTGGCCGAGCGCGAAATGGTTCGTCCCCACCCTGGCGGACCTCGTGCAACGGCTGCGTGGGCTCACCGACGCGCCGATTGCCCTTGGCGGCGTGGGGTTCTCCACCTTTGCCGAACGCATCGTGGGCTACACCGGGGCCGATTTCGGCGTGCATGGCGATGGCGAGCAGGCGACCGTCTCTCTATACCGCGAATTGCAGAATGGCCGAGCGTTCGAGACGGTGGACGGCCTGCTCTGGCAGCGCGACGGGCGGATCGTGAAGAACCGGCCGGCCTGGTCTGCGGAGGTGTCCGTCGCCACGCGCCGCCGGGTGGTGGATAACATCACGTACTTTGCCCACGGCGGCCAAGTCGGCTTCGAGACCAAGCGCGGCTGCAATCGCACGTGTCTCTATTGCGCCGACCCGCTTTCAAAGGGGGCCTGCGTCCGCATGCGGCAGCCGGCCGAGGTCGCCGACGAGGTCGAATCGCTCCTGGCCCAGGGCATCGACGTACTCCACACCTGCGACGCGGAGTTCAACCTCCCGCGGAGTCACGCGCTGGCGGTGTGCGAGGAGTTCATGCGCCGCTCGCTCGGCGAGAAGGTTCGATGGTACACGTACCTGACCGTGACGCCCTTTGACACGGAACTGGCCCGCGCTATGAGACGGGCGGGCTGCGCCGGCATCAACTTCACGGGTGACTCGGCCAGTGCGGCGATGCTGGAAACGTACCGTCAGCCGCACCGCGCCGCCGACTTGCAGAAAGCGGTGCGCCTGTGCCGGGAGAGTGGCATCAAGGTGATGATTGACCTGATGTTGGGCGGGCCGGGGGAGACGCCGGAGAGCATCGCCACCACGATCGACTTCATCAGGAAGATCGACCCGGACTGCGCCGGCGCGTCCCTCGGCATCCGGATCTACCCGGGCACGGACATGGTGGATGTGGTGCAAAGCGAAGGGCCTCTCGAAACCAACCCGGCTCTCCGCCGCAAGTACACGGGCGCGTTCGATTTCTTCCAGCCGACGTTCTACATTTCCCGGCATCTCGGCCCCAACCCGGCACGACTGGTCAAGGATCTCATGGCAGGCGACGAGCGATTCTTCGAGCCGATGGAGGAGCAGCCGGACGCGGACGCCACCGACCACAACTACAACGACAACACCGAGCTGGCCGACGCTATTCGCGACGGCGCCCGCGGCGCCTACTGGGACATCCTCCATCGCCTCCGCAGCGTCTAGAATCCAACCGCCCTGTTACTGGAGCCACTGCGAGGCCATGATAACGAAATCGAAGAAGTTCACCATGCAGTCGCCGTTGATATCAGCCTCCAGCCCGCATTGGACAATCGCAAAGAGTTGGTCACTCGCGTCGGCGATAGCCAGCCGCGTGGCGCTGGAGACCCGGATCAGGCATTGGTCGGAGCCGATGGTGTCCGGGACCGCCCAGTCGTACCGCCCGCTGTTGCCTGCGTTCGGCGGATACACCGCTTGCCACGTGACGCCACCGTCCAGGGAGAACTCGACGAGGACCTTATCGACAGCGCCCTGAGTCTCCCAGAGGATGGGCACAACGGCGCCGGCGGCAAGGACGTCATTCCCGTCCGGGGATAGCAGCAACATCGACGCCGGTGCGGGCGCGACGGTGCGCAGGTCGGAGAAGTCCTGCAACCCCCAGCGATTGGGAGCACCGAACGTGCTGAAGTTCACCCCGTCGTCATAGTCGTTCGAATCCGGCGTAACGTTCGCATCGGGCGACCTTTCCAGCAAAAAGACATTCGTCCCGCCGACGCCGCTGGCCGGATGGATGCCCTCGCCGGCCGGACCGAAGATGACCGCACCGGAGACGCTACGGACGCGTAACTGCCAGTTGTTGCTGTTGACCGGAAACGATGAGGCGGTGATGTAGGCGCCGTCAGCGTCGTCGCGCGATTGGACATTGATCCACCAGTCGCCCGCGGCGGGATCGTAGCTGATATCGCTCGCGATGTCCTCGGCCACCGTGATGATGGTGCCGCTGCGCAGGTCCGACCATATCGGGTCGTTGCTCAAATCGAGCGTCTCGTCGAAAACGCTGTCCACGAGAATGTCGAGGTGCCAGCCGCGGATGTCCAGATGGTCCTTGATGACCACCAGTTCGAACCAGTCGCCGCCGTTGCCCTGAACGCGGCCGAAATAGCTGTCGAACGCCCTGCCGCCGTCTCGATCTGCGGCGGCATCGCCTCCGTTGAAGAAGTCGTTGCTGTCCACCGCGTTGTACTCGTTAAGAATAATGTCCGCTCCCGAAGCGAGGCCCGAGACCACGCACAGAAGAGCCACAACTCCCGCCACTCTAAGTGAAACCATGGATCGCCGCCTTTCCTATTTCAACCCGTATACACCGTTATCCTGATACGCCGGTCAGGCGCATCCGCACTGCCCTCTTTCCCGTACTGCTGCCGTCACTTCGCCGCTGGATTGCCCGGAGTGTCAGGACTACGAGCCACCGGGGTAGCCGCAGGCCCTGCTTCCCACATGCCGTCGGGCCGGACCTGGAGGATCCCCGTGTCGCGGTAGAACTCCAGCGAGGCAATCGCATAGTCGGTCAGCATGCTCGTCATCGCCTCGTTGGCTGCGTACCGGTCCCGCCGGGCATCGAGCACCCGCCGGCTGCTGGCCCGGCCATACTCCATCAGAGCGACCGTCTTGTCAAGACGCGCGCGAGCCAGGCTGGCCCCTTCGGACGCCACCATATAGCGCTGAGCGGCCTCCATGAGTTTGCGGTAGGCCTCCCGAACTTCCAGCCCGACGGTATCGGCCGCCAGATCGTAATCGCGCCGGCGCTGTTCCAACGCGATCAACGCTTTGCGATAAGCCGTCTCTTCGACCACACGGTCCAGGGGCAGGTCCACCGTCGCCCCGGCCGTTATACTGTCCGTATAGCTTCGATTCGATTGCACGTTGCCGGTACCGACCAGATTCAACTCGGCCCGCAACTGGTCCGTCGCGACGTGCACCTTCCGCTGAGCATCGATCACTGCGTCCGCGGCATTGGCCATGTCCAGGCGACGATACAGCCCCGTCTCGACCGCATCCGCCTCGGCGAAAACGGGCGCGGGAAGTCCCTGCTTGAGCGTCTTCATCACGGCCTCGTCGACCTGAAACTCCGCGCTCATCGGCAGCCCCAGCGTCATCTTGAACTGATCGAGGAACTGCTCGTATCGTTTCTGCGCCGCGATCGCCGCGTCGCGAGCCGAGAGCATCTCCTGGCGGAGCCGGTCTGTTTCGATCCCCGGCAGACGCCCCACCGCGGTCAGCGTGGCCACCTTGTCGTGCAGCTCGCTCAGCGCCGCGTATTCGTCCCCGGCGTTTCGCGACAAGTCGCGCAGCTCCAGCGCCTGATAGTACTGCGTTACCACGGAGACCACAAAGGTCTTGCGAAAGCGGTTGAAGCAGCGAATCTGGTACAGGGTGTCTCGCTCGGCCTGGGTCAGATTCTCCAGCACGATGGCCGGATCGCTGCCGCGCAGCAAGGGGTGTGTCACCATCCCGCCGAAAATCGCGCCGAAGCCGGTGCCGCCCCTGCCGCCGAGGACATCCAACCAGGCGAATCCCAGCCGTGTGCTGATCTGCGTGCCGACAGCCAGGAGCCGGTTGAAACCGACGTTGGCCTCCATCTGGACCGTCTCATCCCGGGTATCGCCTCTGCCGTCCTGGTTCGTGTACTGAGCGCTGCCGCGTCCAAGAAACTGCGTCTCGAAGTTGTGCTGCACGAGCCGCTGATCGAGAGCGGTGGTGTAGAGCAGTTCCTTCTGGGTTTGGTAGTCACGATTGTGAGCCGTCGCGATGGCCACGGCCTGCGGCAGCGTCAAGACGCCGGAAATCGGGATCGCCGCCGGGACTTGAATATCGTCAGGCAAGGACGCCACGTCGCTGACCCGGTAGTTCGCCTTGGACCCGAAGCCGGGCTCCCATTGTCTGTCGATGATCGAATAGACGCGCTCGTCCGCGTCCCTCTTGTAGCTCTTGGGGCCGCAGCCGGTCGTCGCGATGAGGAGCACGCCGCACAGAACGCACAGCTTCACCCAAATCCGATTATGAGATGCGATTGCCACTTCGTCGTTTGTCCTGAACTTGTCTGCGTTTGCATCCCGGACTTGAGGAAGGAACTGCGGGCGGCTATAGCCCCCGTATTCCGACCACCTCGCCCGGGATAATCTTCAGGTCGGGCGGGACATTGACTGCGAACGGCCGTCCCCATTGGGGGATGTTCGGATTCTGCCATAACTGCATTGGCATCTGTTCCACCACCGGCCCCACGTACGTGACCTTCGAGGTGGCCACCTGCATCGGCTCGGTGGCCTTGATAATCTCCACCGTCATGTTCTCGTGGACCAGTCCGGCCAACTCCTGCCGGACGAAACCAATGACCTCGGCGGACTTCACCTCGGCGATCGTCACGATGGGATCACCGGCCGTCACCGCCTCGCCTTCGTTCCGCCATATCTGGCTGACCACGCCATCCACCGGCGAAGTTAGCTCCAAGGCATGCCGTTGCTGCAGGGCGTCGAGCTGGGCGGAAAGCTCCTGCATCCGGCCCTCCTCCACCCCAATGGCTTTGCGGATCACCTCCAGAGCGCTCTCGATGGATGGCTGATGAGGTTGGACACCGGTGTAGTCGGCCAGGCGCTGCTGCGATGTCTCCAGATTCACCTGGGCCTGCTGAAGCAACTGCTCGTTGTCAGCAATGGTCGCGGCTAATGCCTCATATTGGCCCTTGACCTTAGCCAGTTCATACGGAGCCACCGCCTCTCGTGAGGCCAGGTCCTCCGTGATCCTCACTTCCGACGCCAGATCCTGGAGCGTCATACGGTCTGTGGCGAGTTGGACCTTCAATTCGAGAATGCGGAGCCGCGCATTCTCCACATCGACCGAGAACCTCCGCAGGTCCGAGATTCGCGTGGTCTCGCGGTCCGTCTGGCTGACCTCCAGATCTTGCTGGGTCGGGACCAGTTGGGCCGCGAGATGCTCGATCCCGGCTGAAATGGTGCCGACCTGCGCCCGCAGCGCCGCCTCGTCGTACTCGTTATCGAGCACCGTATCGACGACCGCGACGACCTGGCCCGCGGTGACTCGGTCAAAGAGGCGCACGGGAAGGCTTTTCAACCGCCCGGCGCAGTTGGCCGCCACCTGTCGCACCTGCACCTGGGCAATGCCCAGAACCTGGAATCTCTGCGCACGCTGGTAGAATAGCCAGACAACCACGCTGACCGCCGTCAGCCAGACTGCCACGGGCACAAGGTGACGCAGAACGTTTCGCTTGGCCACATGGTTGCTTCTAGAGAGTTTTCTTTTCATTACACTGCCTAAACCTCGAGCAGTTTCTCCTGCATGGTGAGGTTAATGCTCTCAATGCCGTCGATCTTCTCGAGTTCTGAAAGCAATTCCTCGTTCCGCCTGGTACTGCGGATCATCAGTTGATACGCATACTCCGCCGGGCCGCCAAAACCGGTGTCTTGTGCTGAAATCAACGCAAAGTTCCCGCAAAATCGACGCAGGATCGTTGGGATCGGGTGATCAGGCCCGATCGGTCCCCGCAGGCTGAACCGCAGGAAGCCGTTGTGGGGTTCGTGGGCGCCGAAATCCGTGAAGAACAGATAGAGAATGATCAAAGTCAAAACAATCGTTCCCATGATCGCGGTCATGTAGCGGTGAGAACCGGTCGCCATCCCTACCACCAACGCACAGAAAATGAAGGCGATGTCACGCGTATCCTTGATGATATTCCGGAACCGAACGATCGCCAGGGCCCCCATCAAACCCACGGCCGTGATAATGTTGTTGCCGATCACCGTCATCACCATGGAGATGACCACCGTGATCAAGATCAACGACTGCACATACGATCGTGAGTAGGACAACCCGCTGTGCGTGACGTAGTAGACCCAGGCCAGAACCTGACCCAGCACAAAGGCGAGCAACAGCGAGAGCAACACGCCTTGGGCATTAAAGGAACTCCCACTGAGGGGGGTCTCTTCCATCAACTGCCACAACTTATCCATACCAACCGTTCCTCAATGCCGGGCCACAGAAGCCCAGCGAACTTGCCTGTACCATGGACGTGGCGAACTTCGATACCGAGCCCGCCCCCAGGTTAAAGTGGGCCACCATCCGCGCCAGCCACGCCGGATAGACTCCCGTGAATTTGATCTCAAGAATCGCATGACCTCGCGTCAGACTGCTCGGTTGCCAACCCGACCCACTCAGTCTGACCTCTGGCTTGTCTGTAACTTTGTAACACAGTTCACGATCAAACGTGACTCGCACGCGGTTCTCGGAAGGACTCTCGAAAGCTTGTCTCAGGTAGCGAATAAGCACCATCGGACCTGCATGAATGCTCGCCACATAAAGCTGGAACTGATTCAACACGGCTTCGTCCGTCGTAAACCCTCGTGGCGGCAGCGGCCGCCCCGCTAACAACAAGGGCACGTCCTCGTCCGTCACGCGAGCGCGGCTCTTAAGAATCACCCGGTTGATCCTCCGTTTGATCTCGAAGAACCGTGGGTACTCCGGCTCATCCGTGTAGCTGCGAATACGAAGCTTGAAGCGATTCTTCATGCCAGTCAAGGTCTCCCGGCAGAGCCGAAGATCCGGCGAATCCAGGTAGAGGCTGACAATCGGGTACATGCCGCCCCGCTGTAGTTTGGAGTAACGGTCGTACTCCAGGAACGGTCGAATATACCGGTCGAGGGCTGCCGCCTTTGCCTCAGTGATGAGGTACTTCAACTCATACCGGCAGGCCAGCATGCGATCGCCGGTCTTCTTCACCCGCGGAACCGGATGGACCTTCCGCCTGTCCTCTTGTCCAAGGCTATTGTGCTCTGTCTGCTTTGCTGTTTGGCCCGTTGCCATGTCGATTCTTCAGCCAAACCGCTCAGCGCCGGGTTTGGAAATCCCCATTCTGTCTACCTGCCTCCAGAGCCGATCAGTTCCCGTATGTCTGGAACACGTGGTAAATGTGGAGTGCCCCCTACGTGAGCATGTCCTCCAACAGCGCCCGACACCATACCAGAACCAGCCTGACTTGGCTGTATGTCCTTCTCTATTTTAACAAAGAAGCCCCTTTGGGTCAATAGTCCATTAAGAACGTGTTAGAAGGCTCTCAGTTGATTCGGCCCGAGCAAGGTCCTATAAAAGACGGTGGCCGTTCTATCCATCGCGGTAAGGCGCAGTGCAGGGCTCTGAGTGCTCAGACGTCTCGGAGTCACGATTATTCAGCGGATAATCCTGGCGATGGGGCCGCAACGTGCCAGTTGGCGGGGTCATTCCCGTAGTCAACGGGGTCGATCCGGGTCAGGGCGTCGCCTTGGCCGTCCGCCGCCATCGGCCAGGGATCAATGCCCGAGGCGAAATCCGCCGGATGGGAACCATCGCTATAGACCACCCGGTCCACCCGAATCCAGTGGCGGATGCCGTCGGCGTCCGCCTCGCCCGGCTTGCTGAGCTGGATCTTGTCGCCGCCGTTGGACAGCTTGCCATTGCCCCATGCAAAGACCTGGATGCCATCCGGGGCGGTGTACGCGGCGTTGAAGGCC
>CAYNQP010000129.1:0-8685 GCA_964399325.1 uncultured Pirellulales bacterium | reverse complement strand
CGGCTCGTGTTCGGCTACAATCAGGCGCTCGGGCCTGACAAGGAGACCCTGTACAAGGCAGCCCTGGAACGATTCGTAGGCCAATGGGCCGACCACGAGATTGCCGCGCGGGGGTTGTACGAATGGGCCAGGGTCGAGTACGCCCAAGGCGACTACCTTCACGCCCGTGCGCTCGCCGAGCAGGGATGGAACACCTATCCGGCCAGTGTCGGCGGCGTGCTGTGCTACAACCTGATCCAACAGATCGAGTCCAAGTCCGCCTCCATCCAGACCGAACGAGTTTGGAACAATCCTCTGCCGGACATTTCGGTGACCTACCGCAACGTGACGCGTGTTTTCTTCCGGGCCGTGCCAGTGGACCCTGAGGACGCCATTCAGCCTTACGAGTGGTCGTATATCAGCCGGACCGAGTTAGCCAGATTCCTCGCCATGGAGCCTGCGCGCCGGTGGAGTGCCGAGTTGCCTGCCACGACCGACTACCGATCACGCACGGAAACACTGCCGGCGCCGGAGGGCTTGGACGGCGGCCCCTATTTGCTCATCGCCAGCCATGATCCTTCCTTCCGGGAGGAAAACAACAGGATCAGCACTACGCTCATCTGGGTCAGTGATCTGGCCCTGGCCGTCCGCACCCTCACGCCGCAAGGTGGTATCGAAGGGCTTGTGCTTGACGCCAGGACTGGGGCTCCCCTTCCCGACGCCACGGTCACCCGCTGGCAGTACGACCGGTCTACCGATCGATATCAGCCGCGAGACCAGACGCAGAGCGACGAAGACGGGCTCTTCCGTTTCTCTCACATAGGCGACAGCTGGCTGAGTTCGATGTTCGTGGCTCAATACGGCAGCCAAAAGCTCGCGAGCCAGTACCCGTATAGCACCCGTGGGACGTATGTCGATCCGACGCCGAGCGAGCGGACGGTCTTCTTCACCGACCGGTTCCTTTATCGTCCCGGCCAGACCATCCACTATAAAGGGATCTGCATCCACGTGGACACGGTCATCGACAACTACCAGACCCTCACCGGACGGCAATTGACCGTGGTGTTCCGTGACACGAGTGGCCAGGAGATCGCCAGACAACTGCATCAGTGTAACGACTACGGCGCATTCAGCGGCAGCTTCACGGCCCCGTCCGATCGCCTGCTGGGCGCTATGTCACTCTATGTACAGAACGGTCCGAGCGGTTCAACGTCCTTCAACATCGAGGAATACAAGCGTCCCAAGTTCAAGGTCGAGCTCGACGCCCCCACCGAGGCGCCCCGGCTCGAGACCGACGTGGTGGTGCCGGGCACAGCGACCGCCTATACCGGCACCGCCATCGGCGGGGCCCAAGTCAACTGGCGGGTCGTGCGCCAGGTAAGGTTCCCCTACTGGTGTTGGTGGGCCTATTGGCGCTACCCCTCGCTCCAGGCCCAGGCCATCGCCTCCGGCACGACCACTACCGAGGCCAACGGTTCCTTCTCGATTCAATTCACCGCCAAACCCGACCTGTCCATCCTGGAAAAGGATGAGCCGATCTTCAACTTTGAGATTCACGCGGATGTGACGGACACTACAGGAGAAACCCGCTCCGCCGGCCGCACCGTGCGCGCCGGATATACCGCGCTGGCGGTCTCGATCGACGCTGAAGCCTGGCAGACGCCGGAGAAACCCGTGGAGCTGACCATCACGACCGAGTCCATTGACGGGGAACCCGAGCCCGCGACCGGCACGGTCGAGGTATACCGCCTCCGACAGCCCGACAAGGCCACGCGGGCCCCCCTCTCGTCGTCGTACTGGCGTGGCTTCACAGACGATGGCGAACCACAGTCCGACCCATCCAATCCGGATACGTGGGAGACGGCAGAGCTTCTCAGCGAGGTATCCTTCGCGACCGATGCTCTGGGACAGACAATGTTGCCCGTCGTCCTGGATGCCGGCATCTATCGCGCCCTACTCCAGACCCAGGACCGTTTTGGCAAGCCGGTCGCGGCGCGATGCACGATCCACGTCGTGGATCCGCAGGCCGAGCACTTCGGCGTGCGTATCGCCAACCACTTCGCGGCACCGAGTTGGTCCCTGGAGCCGGGGGAATCGTTCGAGGCCCTGTGGGGCACGGGGTACGACACCGGCTGCGCCTATGTGGAGCTGGAATGCCGCGGCGCGGTCCTGCGCGCCTGGTGGACGGACCCGGACCGGACCCAGGAACTCATCACCGAGCAAGTTACCGAGGACATGCGCGGCGGCTTCACGCTCCGCGTCACGTACGTGCGGGAAAACCGCCTTTACCTGAACGAGCGTACTATCGAGGTGCCCTGGACCAATAAAGAACTGACGGTCTCCTGGGAGCACTTCACGTCGCTGCTGGAGCCGGGACAGAAGGAGACATGGACCGCGGTGATCACGGGACCGGATGCGCGCAAGGCTGTCGCCGAGATGGTGGCGGGCATGTACGACGCGTCGCTGGATCAGTACCTGCCGCACAACTGGCTGGCGAAATTCTCGGGCTTCAGACGCGCGAGCAGCCGCCTGAGCAACCGTTTCGAGAACGTCCTGATGTCGTTGTCAACCGTCATGTCCAACTGGGTCACGCTCCAGCTTTCCGCAACAATCTCCTACCGTCATTTCCCCGATGAGATTAAGTTCTCGATACCTATGCCGGTGAGTGGCAGAGGTGGCGGCGCCCCTTATGCGGAAGTAGACGAATCGGCGAACGATAAGGCTGCTGCCGAACCCGAACCCGAATCCGGTCCGGACTTGAACCAGGTGACGCCGCGCAAAAACCTTCACGAGACCGCCTTCTTTTTCCCGCATCTTCGCTCCGATGCGGCGGGCGTGGTGCGAATCGAGTTCACCATGCCGGAGGCCCTGACCGAGTGGCGGTTCCTGGGCTTCGCGCACGACAACCAGATGCGCAGCGGCTTCTTGACTGGTACGACGGTAACCGCCAAGGATTTGATGGTCGAACCCAATCCGCCGCGCTTCGTGCGCGAGGGGGACACAATCGAATTCACCGTCAAGGTCACTAACCAATCCCCTGCGCGCCAGACGGGCAAGGTGGGCCTGACGCTGTCGGACGCCCGCACGCTCGAATCCCGCGACGAGGCCCTGGGCAACGTATTCCCGGAGCAGAATTTCGACGTGCCCAGCCAGGAGTCCCGCACCTATTCGTGGCGATTGACTGTGCCCGATGGCTGTGAGTTGCTCGTATACAAAGCCGTGGGCGCCACGACGCGGCTCAGTGACGGCGAGGAAGGGTATCTGCCTGTGTTGAGCCGCAGGATTCTCGTCGCCGAATCGTTGCCTTTGCCCATACGCGGCCCGCAGACCAAGGAATTCGAATTCACCAAACTGCTCGAGTCGGGCCAGTCGTCCACGCTCCAGCACCAGAGTCTCACCGTGCAGATGGTCTCTCAACCGGCCTGGTATGCGGTCATGGCTCTGCCCTACCTGATGGAATACCCGCACCAGTGCAGCGAGCAAATCTTCAACCGGCTTTACGCCAATACGCTGGCCTCGTACATCGCTAGTTCCGATCCCAAGATCCGGCGCATCTTCGACCAGTGGAAGGCCACACCGGCCCTGGACAGCCCCCTGGAGAAGAACGAAGACCTCAAGGGAATCGCCCTGGAGGAGACGCCGTGGGTCAGAGACGCAGTGGATGAATCGCGTGCCCGCAAGAATGTGGGCATCCTCTTCGATGAGAATCGGCTCAACGATGAGATGTCACGTGCCCTGTTCCAGCTCGGGCAGATGCAACGCAGCGACGGTCTGTGGCCGTGGTTCCCGGACTGCCGGGGCAGTGAATACATCACGCTCTACATCACGACGGGTTTCGGCCGCCTGCGCCACCTCGGGGTCCAGCAAGTGGACGTCAGTTGCGCCGTCAAGGCCCTCAACGCTCTGGACAAGTGGATGGACGACCGCTATCGCGATATCCTCAAGCACGGCAACAAGGATGACAACCACCTCAGCCCGACGGTTGCCTTCTACCTGTACGGGCGCAGCTTCTTTCTGACCGACAAACCCATCGCTGCCGAGTACGTGGAGGCCCGGGACTACTGGCTGGGCCAAGCGCGCACGTACTGGCTTTCGCTGTGGCGCCAGTCGCAAGCCCACCTGGCCATCGGCCTCAAGTGTTTCGGTGACACGGAAACGCCACGCCAGATCATGCAGTCCATCAAGGAATTCAGCGTGACCTCCCAGGAACTCGGCATGTATTGGCGCGACACCGAGCGCAGTTGGTGGTGGCATCGCGCGCCGATTGAGACGCAGGCTCTGATGATTGAGGCCTTTGACGAGGTCATGGGCGATGCTCAGGCCGTCGAGGACTGTCGCGTTTGGCTGCTCAAGCAGAAACAGACCCAGGATTGGCATACCACCAAGGCCACGGCCGACGCCATCTATGGCTTGCTGCTGCGTGGGACCGACCTGCTTTCGTCCGATGCTTTAGTCGAAGTGGCCCTGGGCGGCCAATGGATCGAGCCCGAGCAAGTCGAAGCAGGCACCGGGTTCTATCAAGAGCGCTTCGTGCGTAGCGAGATTACTCCCGGTATGGGCCAGATCACCGTCAGAAAGATCGACGAGGGCGTCAGTTGGGGCAGCATCCACTGGCAGTACCTCGAAGACATCAACAAGGTCACGCCCTACGAGGGCACGCCGCTACAACTCGACAAGACGCTCTTCGTCAAGACGACGACCGCTCAGGGGCAGGTGCTCTATCCCGCCGACGGTCCGCTGGCCGTGGGCGACGAGTTGGTTGTGCGCCTCGTACTGAGGGTAGACCGTGACATGGAATTCGTACACATCAAGGACCAGCGCGGCAGCGGCACCGAACCCGTCAACGTCCTGAGCCGGTACCGCTATCAAGACGGCCTGGCCTACTACGAGAGCACGCGCGACACCGCCACGCACTTCTTCATGGACTATCTACCCAAGGGCACGTATGTCTTCGAGTACAGTACCCGCATCCAACACAGAGGACAATACCAGACGGGGATCGCCAGCATCCAATGCATGTACGCCCCGGAATTCAACAGTCATTCGGAAAGCTTCGGACTGGACGTCAGGTGACTTGGGATGACGTACGGTATTGTTCGCACATGGCATTAGGACGCCAAAAAGATCCTTTTCGGGCCCGAAGGTCATGCACAGAATCGTGTAAAACGCGGCTCTTGCAGCTATGCAAAAAGGACTCGCAAGCCAGCGCAAGTCCTTTATTGACAAAGAATAGCGGGGGGAGGATTCGAACCTCCGACCTCCGGGTTATGGGCCCGACGAGCTACCAGACTGCTCTACCCCGCGATCATAATACATCAGCATTCATTTCGTGCCCCGAAACGCTCCATCCAACGCACGACACTCATATTGCAGAGCTATGATACGATAAACGAAAACCCACCGTCCATCAAGAAAAAGCCTGGCTCAAGCCAGACTTTCGCGAATCTTTTCCGCGATCTCTTCAATGCGGCCCTTCTCATATTCATACGAGCGCCACTCGGTAAAAACCCCGTCGCCCGCTTTGCGCGGTATAATGTGAAAGTGCACGTGATCAACGACCTGACCAGCGGCCCGACCGTTGTTGCACAGAATATTGTAGCCCTCGGCATTCATCGCTTTCGCTACGGCCCCTGCGATTCTACCGAGACACCCGCCCACTTTCGCCAGAATATCGGGCTCACACTCGTGGACACTCGCGCAATGGCGCTTCGGGATAACAAGGGCGTGGCCATCACTGATGGGCCCGATATCGAGAAACGCCAGTACAGCCTCGTCCTCATAGACCCGGATAACCGGGATTTCCCCCGCGACCATCTTGCAGAACACGCAATGTTCCATGTTTGCTCTATCACCGGCACGTATTGCTTCGCTACGCTTTGCCCTCAGCGTCCGGCTTCGATTCGTCGTGCGCCTCGACGGCGACCTCCGGCTCTTTCGCCGCCTGCTCAGGAGCTTCACCGACCGCTTTCGCTTCTTGTCCCGCCTTCGCCTTGGCCGTTGTCTTACGCTTCTTCGTGGCGACCTTCTTGCCCAACGTCTTTCGCTCTTTCTTTAGCGGCTCGTCCTCGCCAAGCAATTGCAGCAACACCAGCTCTCCGTTGTCGCCCAGCCGTCTCAGGGACAGACGGATGATCCGCGTGTAGCCCCCTGGCCGACTGAGGTAGCGCGGGCCCAATTCACTGAACAATTTGCCGACGACCGTGCCCTTCTTTGTGGCCTGCCCGTCCTCATATTCCAGAATGGCGCGATTACCCAGCAGGGAGATGGCACGCCGTCGATGCTCCAATTTGCCCCTCTTCGCCAAGGTAATCAGCTTCTCAGCGAAAGGCTTGACCTCTTTGGCCTTCTGGATCGTTGTGGAGATGGTCTCGTGCTCGATGAGCGATTGAACCAGGTTTCGGCGCAGAGCCAACCGATGCTCACTGGTCCTACTCAAGCGACGTCCGGCAACTCGATGACGCATATGCTAAAACACCTCTTTTCTTCAATAGTGGCAAATCACTCTCGTACGCCAAGCCGGAGGATTACCCCCCGTCCTTCATGCCCAAAGGCAGGCCGATATCAGCAAGCTTTCGTTTAATCTCGCGGAGCGAGGTCTTTCCGAAGCTGCGAATCTTCAGCAAATCCGCCTCGGTCATCTTCACGAGTTCGCGCACCGTCTCGATCTTCGCCGATTCGAGACAGTTGCTCGCCCGAACCGACAGCTCCAGTTCCTGAATGGGAGTGTTGAGCTTGGCCTCCAACTCCTCATCGACCTGCTCCTCCTGCGTCTCTTGCGGCACCTCTCCCGCCACCGTTTCCTCCCCGATCTCGAAGTACTGAACAAACGGATTGATGTGCTTTCGGAGAATCTTGGCCGCCTCGACCAGCGCCATCTCCGGCGTAACCGTGCCGTTGGTCCATATCTCAAGCATGAGGCGATCATAGTTGGTGCGCTGGCCTACACGCGTGTTCTCCGTCGTGTAGCGGACACGCGTCACAGGCGAGTATACTGTATCCAGGTGAATTCGGCCGATCTCCTGCTCGAATCTGTCTGCATCGGAGATCCTCTCGGAGACCGGAACGTACCCCCGGCCATTCTCCACGATCATCTCCATCTCGAACTTGACGTTCTCGGTCAAAGTGACCAAAACCGCATCCTCGTTGAAGACCTCGATCGCCGGGTCAGCCACGATGTCTGCTGCGGTCACTACGCCCACCTTGTTGGCAGAGACTTTCATCGTCTTGGGACCATCGCCCTGCAGGCGAATGACCAGACTCTTGACGTTCAAGACGATGTCTGTAGTGTCCTCCATCACGCCCGGAATAGAGGTGAACTCATGGTCAACTCCGGCGATCTTGACTGACGTGACTGCACTACCTTCGAGCGAAGACAGCAAAACACGCCTAAGGCTGTTACCGACAGTGGTGCCAAACCCGCGTTCGAACGGTTCAATGAAGAACCGCCCGTACTTATCTTCCGAAACAGCAGTGTCCTTTTCAACACGAGTCGGCAATTCCAAACCACGCCATGTAACTCGCATATATAGGCCTCCGATCTAAACTCACATCCTTAAAACTGCACAGCCTCGCACAGAACCCGCGCACGCCTCCGGCTAGCGCAACTTCATTCCGCACGCTTGGTCTTCGCGCTTACCGCGAACAGAACTCCACCACCAGTTGCTCTTCAATCGGGATTTGCACATCCTCGCGCGCCGGCAACGCCACAATCGTTGCAGTCGGCTTGTCGCGATCCAACTGCAGCCACGTCTGTGTTGTGAAGTTCGGGTTGCTCTCGAGTTGCTGCCTTATCCTCTTGACGCTTCTTTCAGAGTTCTTGACCTCAATCCTGTCACCCACCTTGGTTGTGTAGTCACTCACGTCGACCTTTCGACCGTTAACATAGACGTGGCCGTGGCAAATCAGTTGTCGGGCCCCCTTGCGGGAGGGCGCGAAATTCAACTTGTAGACCACATTGTCCAAGCGCCGCTCCAGCAGTTGCAGCAGATTCTCACCCGTATTACCCTTCAACCGTTCGGCCTCATGGAAATAACGAATGAATTGCTGCTCAAAAACCGCGTAGTACCGCTTGACTTTCTGCTTCTCCCGCAGGCGAACACCATATTCGCTCAATCGCGTCCTGCGCCAACCGTGCATGCCGGGAGCGAGATTGCGTTGCCGCCGCTCCACCTGGCACTTGGCGGTCTCACACTTAGCGCCCTTGAGGAAGAGCTTCATTCCTTCACGGCGACACTGTCTACACGATGGACCGAGATAACGTCCCATATCAAATGATCTCCTTAGAGTATCCTGGAGCCCTCAACTATACGCGTCTGCGCTTTGGCGGTCTGCACCCGTTGTGCGGCAGCGGCGTGACGTCTTCAATGGAGGTGATTCGCAGACCAGCGCCTTGCAGCGAGGAAATAGCCGACTCGCGTCCCGAGCCCGGCCCCTTCACTCTGATCTCCACTTCCCGTACTCCGTTACGCATCGCGGCGCTGGCACAACGTTGGGCCGCCTGCTGGGCGGCAAACGGCGTGCTCTTCCGTGAGCCTTTGAAACCCACGCAGCCCGCCGATCCCGAGCAGATCGCATCACCTTCCATATCCGTGATCGTAATCAGCGTGTTGTTAAACGACGCTTTGATATGCACGATCGCTCGAACCACATTCTTCCGAACTTTGCGTTTTGCGCTTTTTGCCATCTCTATCTCTTATTGAATAGTTG
>CAYNQP010000128.1:0-8688 GCA_964399325.1 uncultured Pirellulales bacterium | reverse complement strand
GCCAAAGTGACACCGACATAAAATACATCATCGGCGTCGGTGCGACCTTCTGATAGCGCCGCCACAAAGAAAACGAAAGCCGGTCGGGCCTCATGAGACTCGACCGGCTTGTTTGCTTTAGTCTTCTTGCCACTGCGATCACTTCGCCGCCGTATTCGGCAGATCCTTACGACACGCCACCGCACCGTAGTAGGCGATGATAATGAAGCAAAACAGCGGCACCCAGTAAGCCAGATTGATGCTGCCGGTCCAGGTAGAAACGAAACCCTGAATCTGGGTCACGACAGCGGCGCCGAGGATGGCCATGATCAATCCCGATCCCGCAATCTTGGTGTCTTCCCCAAGGCCGCGACACGCTAACCCAAAGATCGTCGGGAACATCAACGACATGCAGCCCGAGATGCCCACCAAAGCGTACACCCCGATGTGCCCACCGACATAGATGACGGCGGCGCTCAATCCAATCGCAATAGTCGACAGGATCGCCAGCAGGCTGGCCGGCGTAATATACTTCATGAGCCAAGTACAAACGAAGCGAGAGACCACAAACAGGACCAGCGCCGCGGTGTAATATGTGGCTGCCATATCTTCGGCTGTCTTGCCTCCCAGAACCACGCTGGCTTCCAAATTCAACTCCTGCATCACGTAACGAATCGTGTAGGACCAGACACCGATCTGGGCTCCCACGTAGAAGAACTGGGCAACGACACCCCACACGTAGTGTCGGTTGTGAATCAGCCGTTTGAACGTCGGCCCCAGGTTGAGAGGTCCGCCGGCCTCGTGCGTTTTAGGCATCTTTTTGTTGATGGCGATCAAGATCCATGTCACGACCAGAATAAGTCCCACCGTCACATAGGTCATGGTCACCGCATTGAGCTCACCGGCTTGGATGGCCTGCAATTCCCCCGGACTCATGGCCGCACGTTCTTCGGCGCTGGCCGTGTTCAGTTTCGAGAGAAAAAAGAGCTTGGCGATGATGACACCCACGATGGAGCCGATAGGGTTGAAGGACTGCGCAAAGTTCAGACGCCGCGTGGCGGTCTCCTCAGATCCCATCGAGAGAATATAAGGGTTGGCGGCCGTTTCGAGAATGGACAGTCCACCAAACAGAATCCATATGGCGGTCAGAAAACAATAGTAGTTGGCCGTCAGCTTCGCAGGGAAAAACAGGATGGCACCCAAGGAGTAGAGTCCGAGGCCGAGAAGCACACCCGACTTGTAGGAATACTTCTTGATGTAGATAGCAGCCGGAATGGCCAGCAAACCGTATCCCGCCCCGTAACAGACCACCTGAATCAGTGCTGTCTTGGCGTCGGTGAAGCTCATGATCCTCTTGAACGTTGCCAGGAGCGTGTCCGTCATGTTGTTGGCCAGCCCCCACCAGGCAAACAGACTGGTCAAGAGAATGAAGGGAATGAGGATTTCACGCGGAACCAACGGCGCTTGCTGCATCGAGCCATGAACACTGGAGGAAGGATTCTCTGCCATAAGTAGCGCCCCGTACTATATAAATATTTCCCATTCTCGCCTGAGCACAGCACCGACTCAAGCCCACAAAAGGACTATAGAATGACGCCATGCCCCAGCGACGTCAAGCGATCTTTGCAGCCACCCGCATTATTCCGGCCGGGCCAAATCCGCTGCTTTTCGCGCCGTCCGGCGGGGATTCGGCCCAGATCAAGCTCACAAAGGTTTGTTCCATCGGGGCAGGGCAATCGCAAGACTGACGGGGTTGTGGTATCCTGTGTCTCCCGACGGCCCGGCCAAAGCCGCCGCCAAACGCTCTGTTAGAGGAGACACATGATGCGAAAGGCCCTGCTGGTTTACCTTGGCACCGTCTTGTTCTGCTGTGCAGCGGGCGCACGCGACTACTACGTCGCCACCGACGGCAACAACGCCAATCCGGGCACGATTGAGAGACCTTTTCGCACGCTGGAGAAGGCCCGCGACACGGTCCGAGAGAACAAATCCGAAAACTCTACGGTTATCATTCGAGGTGGGAAGTACTTCCGCACACGATCATTTGTGCTGACGGAACAGGACTCGGGCCAGGCTGGCAAACCCATTATCTACCGCGCCTACGCGGGCGAACGGGTCCGCCTCATCGGCGGCCGGGAGATACCGGCCAATCGATTTGGGCCCCATTTCATTAGAGCGAGAGGAGGTCAGGGAGGATTCGGAACGGGGCCCATTCCGCACTATTACCTCTGGGATCGGCTCGATGCAGCGGCTCGTGGGCGTATGCGTGGCGTGTCCCTCGCGCGCGACACTCGTCTGTGGCCGGATCCTCTGCAGAATGAATTGAGCTTCAACGGCAAGCTGATGCCCTTGGCACGCTGGCCTAACGAAGGCTTCGCACGTACGACCTCGGTCGAGAATGACATCACCTTTGGCTACGATGATCCGCGCCCGGAGCGCTGGCTCGAGGCTCGTGACGTATACGCCCTGGGCTATTGGTGTCACGGATGGTCCAACCAGATCGTCAAGATCGCCCAGATCGACATTGAGAATAAGAAAATCACCGTCGAGAAGGCGCCTCCTTACGGCATGCGTGCCGACAAGCCCTACTACGTTATCAACCTGGCCGAGGAGATTGATTCTCCTGGCGAGTGGTACTTCGATCGTGACAAGCGTGTTCTCTGCCTGTGGCCCCCTTCGTCGATGCAGGAAGCCGAAATTCTGCTTTCGACGTTGGCCGCTCCGGTCATACGACTCGATAACACCGCTCATATCCGCCTTGAGAATCTGACCGTTGAGATGGGTGCCGACTGCGGCATCCAGGTCGTCGGAGGGCACGACAACCTCGTCACCGATTGCGTCGTCCGCAACATGCGCGGCAACGGGATCAATCTCTCCGGCACCCGGAACGGCATCACGCACGGCACGATCTACGGGATCGGTCAGGCCGGCGTCTCCGTCTCCGGCGGTGACCGCAGGCAACTCGTCGCCGGCGGCAATTTCGTGCGAGACTGCACGATCCATGACTTCGGCCGCTGGCAGCGAACTTATGCTCCCGCCATCCGTCTCGACGGTGTCGGCAACATCGCGGCCCACAACCTGCTCCACGATGGCCCACACTCGGCCATCCTCTTCGGCGGCAACGAGCATCTCATCGAGCTGAACGAAATCCACAACGTCTGCTACGAGGTGGACGACGCCGGCGCGATCTACTGTGGCCGGGACTGGGGCCTGCGCGGCAACGTCATTCGCCACAACTTCTTTCATCATATCGCCAGCGGCCTGCCCGGCAGCAACGGGGTCCACGCCGTCTATCTCGACGATTGCGCCAGCGGCATCACCGTCCTCGGCAACGTCTTCTATGAAATCAGCGGGCGGGCCATCATGTGCGGCGGCGGGCGCGACAACACGGTCGACAACAACGTCATCGCCAAATGCGGCTCGGCCCACTTCACCGACCGGCGCGGCACCGCCTGGATCGATAAGGACAATAGCTGGAAGCTGCTCGACAAGATCAAACGCTACAACTACACACAGCCGCCCTGGAGCGAGCGGTACTCCCGCCTGGCGCACATCCTCGACAACGGCTACGACCAGGCCAAGGAGCCCGAAGGCTGCGTCATTGCCCGCAACATCGGCTGGCAGAACCAGCGCTGGCTGGAGAAGAACAGCCTCGGCGGCAGCGGCGGCTTCGACTTCTACACATTCAAGGACAACATCGAGGACCAGGACCCGCACTTCGTCGATGAGGTGAACCTGAACCTGGCCCTGCGTGACGATTCACCGGCGGATGCGATCGCCGGTTTCGAACCGATCCCATTCAGCCAAATCGGCCCGCAGAAACGGTAATACGCCCGACGCACGACAGGACACGCAAATAGCAAAAACGGTCAAGCACGCTCGCGCCGATCTTCTATAATTGCCTCTGACAATAGAACCAATGCTCAGGTCAGTGACCATCTATGAAAGAATCGACACAGAAGCTGTACGAAGAACGCCTCTTGCGGGTTCTGGCATTCATCCAGCGGAACCTCGACGAGGAACTACTGTTGGAGGACCTGGCCCGGGAGGCATACTTCTCACCTTACCACTTCCATCGTAGTTTCGCTCCAGTAGCGACGTCATCTTTAATACCCCCGGTGTTCACTATCAGAACGGCGGAGATCTGAAAACCACTCTACTGCTTTCAGGAGGTGCAAATATGCAGGTGAAGATCGAACGGCTAGACCCGCAGCACGTGGCGTTTGTCAGGCACGTCGGACCCTATTACTAAGTGGGCCAGGCATGGGGGAAGGTCTGCACGAAGCTTGGCAGGGAAGGTTTGATGGGGCCGAACAGCGGTCGCGAGCTGCGCTCGGAGCCGAGCCTGGAGTTCTATCTGAACGATCCGGGAAGCACGAAGCCCGAGGAACTGTTGACCGACATCTATGCCCCGCTCGAGCCGTTGTCTTGAGAGACTCAAGGCAATCCTGCGGCATCCCGTCCGCCAGGACACAACGTGATGAAGGCAGTGTGACAGCCATCGAAAGCGGAAAGTCGCCTGAAAGAATCTGCACACACACGCAGCGCCGGCGGAGCGACGTCCGAGAACCGCGCGAGCATCGGGACGGCCAGGCCGCAGGTTATCGGAATCGCGACAATAGATGATCCGACCCGACCCGAACCGTTGACTAATCTTGTCAAATCCGGTATGCTATAGACACAGTCAAATGGGGGTTTGACGCAAACAACTTGGGGGGTGCCCGTCGAACCACGTGCCGGCTATCCGTCTCGTGCGGTCTTTCCTACAGGCATCCACCATGATCTGCCTCTTCGTGGTAGATAGGAGGCGGGTAACGCAGAGATGAAACGACGCACGCTACAACTTGTTGCGATGATCCTGGGCCTGCTGCTGACCGCGACGGCTGTCTGTGCCGCCGGTCCGGAACAGGTCGAGGCCTCAGCGTACGAGCTTTGCATCGAGCACAGTCCCACCCGGGCCGGAACGGTGACCCCGAACGCGGGGACGCATCGCTTCACCGCCAACTCGGTCGTGACCCTGTCGGCCAACCCGCAGCCGGGATACCGGTTCGCATATTGGATTGGAGACGTCTCCGACCCCGAATCTGAACACACCACCGTTCGCGTGGATACGCCGAAGATGGTGGTGGCGGTCTTTCAGTCGATTCAAGATGACAAGATAGACCGGAAGATCTCGCTGGGTGGCGGTGGTGGTGGGCCCAGCAGGCTCATACCGTCTTTGGCCGATCTCAAGACTCCTGGATTCAGCATATCCGGAGGCGGGGGCGGAGCCAAGACGGTTGCGGTCCCCGTGCTGGTCCCCATGGTGGCGACCCCCGAGCCGACAACGATCCTGCTGCTGAGCCTCGGTACCTTGGTCCTGCGTCGAAAGAGGCGATAGGGACCCAAAACTTCGGAAACTTCCCCATTTTCTCATTTCCATTGTATTCACTTTCTGCCCGTGGCTCGTACATACTGTATGAATGATGGACGGGCACGATTCGATTTCCGATACGGCCTTGATCGAGGCGGCACAGCAAGACGACAGGGACGCGGCGGCATGCCTGTACCACCGGCATATCGACCGGGTGCATCGGATATGCTATCGGATTGTGCTGGATCGTTCGCAGGTGGCCGACTGCGTGCAGGAAGTCTGGTTCAAGGTGTTTCGCAACCTCGGTCGGTTCGAGTGCGAGAAGTCATTCGCCGCCTGGCTGAACCGCGTCGCGGCCCGGACGGCTATCGACTACTACCGAACCTGGCGACGGCACGGCCGGCACATCGCCATCGACGACGTGCCCGCCGAATCAGTGCCGGTGCAGGACCCGCCGGATGGACAGCATCTGGATAACGCCCTCATCCGGCGACAAATCGAAGAAACGCTAGAAGAAATCACGGTGAACCAGCGGACGGCGTTCGTCTTGCGGTATTTCGAGGGTATGTCCCCGCCGGAGATCGCCCGAGTGTTGGGCTGTCGGGAAGGCACGGTTCGCACGCACATTCAGCGCTGTCTCGTCTCACTGCGAGCCAGACTGTCGGTGAAACTCAATCAGTAGAGGTTCAAAGCCATGAAGAATCCACGCTTATCACTGGACGAGTTCAAGACGCTCTTCGCGGGTAGGTTCGAATCGCAGGAAGAGCTCCTGAGAGAATACGAGTCGTTTCTGACGGTTTTCGAGCAACTGGACGAAGCGAACGTGCCGGAGTTGACCGCCGGTCAGAAGGCGGAGATCTTCCGTCGGTCCTGGCAGCCATCGGCACCCCGGCAGCCGTGGATCTGGGCTTGGCTTTCCCTGCTGAAACGACCGGCCGTGACGTTCGCACTCGGCTTGGTCCTCGGGGGCGTACTGACGCTTGTCTGTATCGGGAATCAGCCGATCGTGCCGGCGGCAAAGGCGGCGGAGCCTCCGTTTACCATGGAACAAACTCGATTCACTCAGACCTACACCGGCAGGGTCCTGCAAGAATTGTATCCACAGATCGAGAATCCCAAGATGGTCGTTGAGAAGACAGAGGAGTCTTCCCCTCCGCAGCGCGTTCTCTACGGAACGCTGGACGAGGGCGAAATCTACGTCGTGTGGAACCTATGACAAAGGAGATTGCACAATGAGAACGAGAATAATGTTGATCGTGAGTCTGGCACTGCTGTCGCTTCCGGGCGTGTTGTGGTCGATGGAGAGGCAACCGGCGCAGAGCACGACCCGACCGGTTGCGGTGGCCCGGCCTGCCGAACAAATGGATGTACGGGTGTATCATCTACAATCGGCTCGTGCCCGTGAGGTGGTGGAGATCCTCAGGACCGTGACCCGAGGCAACGGAGTCACGGCCTCTTGCGACGACCGGACTAACTCGATTGTCGTGTCGGGGCCGCCAGTTCTTATGGACATGGTCAAGTCCCTGATAGCCGCTCTGGATAAGGCGAGCCCCCCTACGCAGATGATGTGCCGCGCGTACATGGTGGAACTGCCGCCGAAGGACCAGAATCTGAAGCCGTTCTCCCTTGCCATAGAGGGTCCCACGCAATTGCCGGCGGCGCACTTCCTATCCGCCGTCAAGGATGCAGAACTGCAGATCGGCACCTTTCGCCAGAGCAACGAACTGGCCGAGAGCGGACATATGGTGTTTGGGATCCAGGGCCGAGCCGCTTCAAACGAGGCCGTCAGGCGCATGCTGGAGAAAATTCCCGATGCCCTGATGAAGGAGCTGGTGTGGGAGAACGACACCTTCACAGCCACCGTCCCGGCCGCACAGGTCACGCGCTTGCCGGCGCCACTGCAGGAACACATCCGCAAGTTCCTGGGCGAAGGGGTGCAGACTGTCGGCTATTGGTTTGGAAACCTGTCGCTGCCCGGCGAAGTCAGGGCTCCTATCGGCCCCTGGATGCTTGAGGTAAACGTTGAATCCGATCAAAACGACGAGCTTCGGCTTGAAGTTGTTGTCACGCAGGAATCGCAGGAGGGCGGCTGGGTAGTCCTGTCCAATTCCATACGTGGCAAAGTCGGCAAGCCCATCATCATCGGATACAACCGGGATCGCTACGGGATGCGAACCATGGGCGCCATGGTGATCGTCCCGGAGGTGGACATGACCCCGGCCCGCAGCCCCAAGCTGGAGGCAAAGTAGCCTCGTGGAAACGCAAGAATGCTGCGTCTGGCCTAAAACAGCCGGGTGCTATCGAGCAGGAAGGTGACGGGGCCGTCATTGATGCTGGCCACCTGCATGTGGGCACCGAAGGAGCCTTTCGCGACGAGGACGTCACTGCGGGCGATCAGCTCGGCGACCTTTTCATAGAGCACCTCGGCCGGCTCGGGTGGACCTGCGGCGTCGAACCCGGGCCGGCGGCCTTTGCGGCAATCACCTTGCAGCGTGAAATTGCTGACCAGCAGAATCCCGCCGCCAACGTCCACGACGCTGCGATTCATCTTGCCTGCTTCATCGGCGAAGATACGCAGGTTCACGAGCTTGTCCGCCATGAACTCGGCGTCTTTGGCGGAATCGTCCTTGCCGACACCGAGATAGACCAGAAGACCTTGGGCGATCTGCCCGACCGTCTGCGTGTCCACCTCGACCTTCGCCTGCGAAACGCGCTGAATCACTGCCCTCATGGCCGCTGCCTTCAATCCTGTTTGAGATTGCCGAAATGGAACCACACGCTGCCACGGTACGTGCCGGAAGCAACGTTCTTCTGCCCCTCGGGTCCCAGCGCTTCGGGTTTCTGGAACTTGGTGCCGATGGGCGGAATGCCGTGCAGAAAGGCGATGCCGGTCTGCGGCGCGTCGAGCTTTGTGTTGGCCGGACGCGGTCCGTCGTTGGGCCGGTAGACCCCCAGGAACAAGTCGTCCGTATCATTGACGACCGTGATGTCGCCCTCTTCGGTCTCGAAGGTCACCCAATGCCAATCGCGATAGTACCCTTTGAACTCGGGGAAATCCCACGTCTCGCCGGGGATGTGGTTCTTGTAGACGTTGCTCCACACATCAAGTCGTCCGCCCTTCATGCGGTTCTTCCAGACGCGATAGGGTCCGCGCCCCAGCCAGTGCATGGACCGCATCTTCTGCTCGGGGTAGCTGAAGTCCACGCCGAACAGGCTGAGCCCGCCCCGTGGAGACGCAAGATTTTGCGTCTGTACCTCATATTCGAGACTCACCCATCCCGTCGGGTAAACGGTCCAACGAGCGCGCCTCATGTCCCCTGCATAATCGGCATTGAGCACGACAGCATCACCTTCCT
>CAYNQP010000127.1:0-8716 GCA_964399325.1 uncultured Pirellulales bacterium | reverse complement strand
ATCCGGTCGATTCTAGAAATACCCGGCGTGGAAATTCTCCGACAGGCTCCTAGAGGCGGCAAACGCCCGTCTGGAAGAAGAAGTGGGGTATAGCAGGCAAGTGGAGATGGAATTGCGCAAAAGCGAGGGGAAATACCGCACGCTCGTGGAGAGCGCCGGCGAGACCATCGCCGTCGTCGACGAGAAGGGTGTGTTCCTGTTCATGAACAAGACCGCGGCGCTGCGCCTGGGCGGCAGACCGGAAGACTTCACGGGCAAGTCCATGTGGGACCTCTTTCCGAAGGCCATCGCGGACAAACAGGCCAAAGACGTGCGAAGAACCATAGAGACAGGCAAAGGGGCAAATTTCACGGCCCTGGTGGAGTTGCCAGGACAACGCCGTTGGTACAACACGACCGTGGAGCCGATAAGGGATGCCGGCGGCAAACCGCAATCCGCACTGGTCATCGCCAGGGACATCGACGATCTGAAACAAGCTCAGCGACAACTGGAGCAGTATCAGCAACACATGAGCCGCGCTGAGCATCTTGCCTCCGTGGGCACGCTGAGCGCCACTGTCGCTCATGAATTGACCCAGCCGCTGACCGTCGTACGCCTCTCGATTCAGTCCGCACTGGCGCAGTTGAAAGAGGCCGACTGTCCCCCGGCCGCTTGGGAGGCTCTGAATGACGGTCTCGATGGGGTCGAGGACGTGGTTTCCAGAGTCGAACGCTTCCGCAGTTACGCCCGGCAATCGACGAAGACAGATCCCAGGCGCCTGCGGCTTCAAGACATTGTGGGACGGACCTTCGGATTACTGGAAGACAAGGCTCGGATGCGCAGAGTGTCACTTGAGACCGAAGGCATCGATGCGCTCCCGCTCGTTTACGCCGATCCCAGAGACGTGGAGCAGATGTGCTTTGCTCTGATCGAGAACGCCATTCAGGCCTCCGATGGGCAGAAGGACCACCGGCTCACCATCAGAGGACAGGTGAAGAATCAGCAGATCATTTTGGACTTCAAGGACACATGTGGGGGCATCCCGGCGGAGGACCTGGACCAGATCTTCGAGCCCTTCTTCACGACCAAAGCGTTGGGGGAAGGAACAGGACTGGGACTTTGCATCGTGGACACGACCATCTCCCGCCTCGGCGGCAAAGTCCATGTTGAGACGAAAGCCGGAGTAGACTCGACCTTCCGCATCACCTTGCCGCTGGAGAAGTCGTAGTACCGGCCCGAGCGGACCCGGGCGAGGCGAACGTGTGCCGGCGCATCGGGCATTTCGAATAATCGGCCCCTTTTCGCATGCGGCGTTGCACGTTCTGCTCCGACCGCGGTAGAATGACGGGCGGCTCTGCCAAGGCAACTGGGAAACCAATAGGAGCATCCGCTCTCGATGAGATTCGGAATTGTCGCCAACCCCAAGTCCGGGCCGGCCAGTGTGGCCCGCAAGTCGCAGACGTTGCGAAAAGCGGCCGACATCTTAGGCCGCGACAGCATCGTCGCGGGTCTCGATACGGCTTGCCGTGAGGACTTCATCCAGTGCGCGAGGGACCTGAGCGCGAAGGTCGATGTCCTGGTCGTTGCCGGCGGCGACGGGACGTTTTCGGACATCATCAATGCGGTCGATGCCGATACGGTTCTCTCGTATCTGCCGTTCGGATCGGGTTGCGCCCTGAGATACGCACTGGGCCTGCCCCCGCAACTGACGCGCGTCGCCAAGCACATCAAAGACGGTCGCCTCCGCCAACTCGATCTGATCCTGTGTGACGAATCCGTCAAGGCCTTCATGGCCAGCGTGGGGCTTGAAGGTGACATTCTCCACCGGCGCGAGGCCCTTCAGGACAGCGGCGTGCGCGGTCCGCAAGCTTATGCCATGGCGACGTTCGGCTCCTTTTTTGCCGACCTGGAGCGGACCCACGTGACCATCGAGGCCGACGGCCGGACATTCACCGTTCCCGATGCAGTGACCACCATCGTGACCAAAATCCCGTACTACGGATACAAGATGAAGGTCGTCCCAAATGCCGTCTTCGATGACGGTCTGTTGCATCTGCTGGCCGTCAACTCCGGCTGGGGCGAGATCGTGCAGAACCTCGCCAACTCCTTCATCGACGAGAACCGGATGGGCACCTATCGAACCGGCCGGGAGATCTCCCTTACGATGGCGCAAGAAAGGTATGCCCAGACAGACGGCAATCTCTATCGCAAAGGCACGAGCTTCCACTTCCGGGTCCTGCCGCAGGCACTGAAGATGTGGCATTGAAACCCGGCGCGCACCCCGTGATCAGACACCAAGGCTCGTGATTCACAGACGCGCCGGTCTGATCCATATGGGGCAAGCCGTCGCGAATGCGTCCGTTTTCACTCGTAGGCGCACCAGGCAACGCCTTCGTATGTCCAGCCATTCGCGGGAGAGTTGGCAATCAGGGAGTCTTTCTCAACTTCGTTGGCCGTGTAGAAGTGCGAACTGAGCCCATCCGACCAGAATCGGTAGACCGGCAGGGTCCCGGCCGGCTGCTGCCCTTCCCGATAGGCATAGAAGACCGGACCCTCAAATGCCCAGATATTGGAGGAATATGTACTGATGACCGAGTCTTTCTCGGCCTCGCTGATCGTGTAGAAGTGCGACTCGTACTCCGCCGACCAGAACCGGTAGACCGGCAACAAACCTACGGCCGTATTCTGGGGAAAGGCGTAGTAGCTAATCCCCTCATACATCCAATCCTGCGACCACTGGTTGATGACATATTCTTTTTCGGCCTGGCTGATCGTATAGAAGTGGTTGGAGAACGTTGGTGACCAGAAGCGGTAGACGGGACCGATTTGAAAGGAGAGACTGTCGTACAGGTAGGCGGAACCCCTGTCCTCGTCATCCCCGTACGCGCCCACAACACCATAGTCGGAACTGAGCGCCGCGGAGAAACCGAAGGCATCGTTGAGATCGCCGGCAGAGTCCAGCAGCTTCGTTTTCTCCACCCAGTTGCCCCCGTCCCACGTGAAGAGGTAGACCGAATGATCGCCTCTGGCCGCAACCAGCATATAGTCTCCGTCGATAGCCACCGCGTTGCCGAGCGAATCGCCGATACCGGCATCCGAGGCTGTCAGTTTGGGCACCATCGCCGTCCACGTGCTGCCGCTTCGAGCGTACGCATACGCCGCACCGGAGTCGGAGCTTGACTCGTCATCGCCCGGGGCCCCAATGACGACCCGACTGCCGCTGATGGCAACGGATTGTCCGTAGAGTTGATCTGTCACTCCGTCGGCGGCTGTCAGTCTGCTCTGCTGGCCCCACGAACTGCCGTTGTAATAGAAGACATAGGCCGCCCCGGAGAAATTCTCGACGCCGTCGCTGCCCCAGGCCCCAACGACAAGGTAACTGCCGTCAATGGCAACCGACGATCCGAAGTAGTCGTAGGATATCAAGCCGGCCGGGATCAGCTTGGTCTGCTCGGACCATGTGGTGCCGCTCCGCTCGAAGACGTAGGCGGACCCGGCATCGGCTCCGGCGCTGTCATTGCCCCACGAGCCGACGACGATGAGATCGCCGTCTATGGTGACAGAGCAACCGAAACTGTTGCCGTTGGCCGGGTCGGAGGCGGTCAATTTAGCCTGCTGCGTCCAGTTGGCGCCGTCGTAATAAAAGACATAGGCCGCACCGGTGTTCTGCGTGCCAGGGGTCCTGCCTATCGTAGCCCCCACGACCGCGTAGTTGCCGCTGATGGCTACCGAACTACCAAAGCTCTCCCCGAGCGCGCCGTCCGACGCGGTTAGCTTGGCCTCTTGCGCCCACTCGTTCCCGTTGAAGCGGAAGACGTAGGCTGCTCCGGCATCAACATCCAGTGTATCCTCGCCCGGGGCCCCGACAAGAACGCTACCACCGCTGATGGCCACGGCAAGTCCAAAATCGTCGCCAAGCTCTCTGTCCAGCGCGGTCAAGTTGGCCATTTCCTGGGCTGCACCGGCCACCACGCAGAAACCCAGCAACACCGCGACCATCAACACGACAATTGAAAAGTAGTCTGTTCGATCCATCCGAACCTCTCTCAGGAACCCTCTATTCCACCATCCTGCCACGGGGACTTGAATATGTTGCTATGATACTGTGCCCTCTCGGTGGCGGTCAACACAAGATATCACCTTTTTTATCGGTCTATTTGCCTTGGGGCGGGCTCTGTAGCCGCTCTCTTCTTTATTCGGCAGACAGACCCCTGTGGCATTGATCGTTTTCAGGCGCTGTGGGCGGGCTCGACCCGGTTTCTTCGCGTGGTCGGGACAGGACGACGCGGCGCCCGGACAACGATCATTTGTCCTCGGCGGGTTTCTGCACCTGGCCTGTCATCGGCACAAAAAGCACGGGCAGGACATCCTTCCGCTCGATCCGCCCCTCGGCATCCTTCGTAACGAGAGCCAAGTACTGGAATCCGCCGTCGTCCTCACAGGGGAGAATCATTCGGCCTCCCCTTTTCAACTGCTCCACCAGGGGGCCCGGGATACGCTCGGCCGCGGCGGTACCGATGATGGCATCGAACGGCGCCTTCTCCGGCCAACCGTAGTAGCCGTCACCCGCCCTGGCAAAGACGTTCCGATAGCCCAGTTCCTTGAGCATCTCGGCCGCTGTGTTCGCCAGGGCATCAACGATCTCAATCGTGTAGACTTCCTTCGCGGTCTCCGCGCAAACCGCCGCCTGGTAGCCGGACCCGGTCCCTATTTCCAGCACCCTCGAGTTGGGGTCGAGCGCCAGGGCCTCAGTCATAAAGGCTACGATATAGGGCTGACTGATCGTCTGACCCTCACCTATGGGCAGCGCCGTGTCGGCGTATGCGTGACGCTGTTGCCCTGCCGGTACAAACGCATGTCGCGGCACTACCCGCATCGCCTTCAGCACGTTGGGGTCCTTGACCTGCCTGGCCTCGATCTGCCGGGCGACCATCTCTTGCCGCTCCTTCACGCGCTCCTTGAAGGCAGCGTGGCTGTGGTCCGGCCGCATCGGTGCTTGCCCTGGGTCCGTCGTCTCGCCGGGGGGCTCTTCGCGCTGCCCGGTCTCGACGACCGCGACGCGACGAGGCACAGTAGGATCGCGCCCGACGTGGCTGGCAAACCAGAGGCATAGCAACAGGACAAGAGCAAACAGAAGCCCAAGGTGCTCGCGCGGGCGAGCCGCTTCTCGCCGTGTGGCAGCCATGTTCATATCCTCCAAAAGCACTCTCGCTCGTCTGGATACGATGACCGCGGGTTCACAGACTATTCTACCACCGCTGCCGGGCAGAATGCCAGGGCAACTTGCGTCTCGCCTCTCATTTCCCTTCTCGCACCGCTCGGGCAGCGTGCCCGACTCCCGGAACCGTCCCATCTCTCGAACTTGGGCGAAACGTGACTACTTGAGCTGCATCCAGAAGTAAGCATACGTCAAAGCGCTCGTTAGAGCGCGCTGGCGATTCGTGGACGCCGCGGCGTGGCCCCCCTCGATGTTCTCGTAGTAGTAGACCTTGTGCCCCAAGCCCTCCATCTTCGCCACCATCTTGCGGGCGTGCCCCGGATGGACGCGGTCATCCTTGGTGGAGGTGTAGAAGAAAACCTGCGGATATTCACTGTCGGCCGAGACGTTCTGGTAGGGTGAGTACTTGCTGATATAGGCCCATTCTTCCGGAACATCGGGATCGCCGTACTCGGCCATCCAACTGGCGCCGGCCAGGAGATGGTGGTAGCGTTTCATATCGAGCAGCGGCACCGCACAGACCACGCCTTTGAACAGGTCCGGGCGCTGCGTGAACATGGCTCCCACCAGCAGCCCGCCATTGGAGCCGCCCATGATCCCCAGGTGCGGCGGCGACGTGATCTTGCGCCGGACAAGATCCTCGGCCACCGCGATGAAATCGTCGTAGGCCCGTTGGCGATTCTCCTTGAGCGCCGCCTGATGCCAGCCCGGGCCGAACTCGCCGCCCCCGCGAATGTTGGCCAGCACGTAGACGCCGCCCTTGGTCAGCCACCCGGTCCCCTGGACAGCGCCGTAGCTCGGGCGCAGGGAAATCTCGAAGCCGCCGTAACCATACAGCAGTGTCGGATTGGAGCCGTCAGCCTTCATGGACTTGGGTCTGACCACGAAATACGGGATGCGCGTACCGTCTTTGGAGATCGCCTCCAACTGCTCGGCTTCCAGGCCGTTGCTGTCGAAGAAGGCCGGCAGACTGTTGACCTTCTTCATGGCCTGGTCGCCGGAAACGTAGTAGAGGCTGCTCGGAGTCAGAAAATCCTGGTAGTTGAAGAAGTACTGGTCCGATTGCTCGTCGGTCGAGGCAACGGACAAGGTCCCGAACTGCGGCGTATCGACTTTGTCCCTCTTCCAAGCGCCGTCCTCGAACCGGTATCTGTACAACTCGCTTCGCACGTTGTTGAGCATGTTCACCAGCAGCAGATTCTCGGTATTGGAGTAGGAGGCGATGTTCGACCGCGCATCGGGCTCGACGATCACGGTGAAGGCACGCTCGCCCTGGAGGTACTTGTCATAGTCGATACTGATCAACGCCCCCTGCTTGTAGGTCGTGGGCCCCACGGTCCAATCCGTCTTGAGCCGGACCAGCATCTGGTTCTTGAAGAAGCCGCCGAAATCGGCATCGTCGGGAATGTCGAGCTTGATGGGCCGGCCTTGCTCGATCACGTACATGTGTGAGGTGTAAAACGTGATGGCCCGCTGGATGACATCGTACTGCCTTTCCGGCGTGTTGATCACGCTACAACCTGCGGCTACGTCCTCGGCCTGCCCTTCGAAGATGGTCTCTGCCTCGGTCAGCGGCGTCCCCCGCTTCCATTTCTTGGCGATACGCGGATAGCCCGACTCAGTCAGGCTCCCGGGACCGAAATCGGTCTCCACATAGACCGTATCGCGATCCTTCCACGACACGGAACTCTTCGCCTCGGGTAGATAGAAACCGTCCTTGACGAACCGCTTGGCGACAGCGTCGAACTCGCGCACCACCACGGCATCCCCCCCGCCGGGCGAGAGAGAAACCAGGTACAGCTCGTAATCAGGATGCAACCCAGTCGCACTCTTGAAGACCCACTGCTGGGATTCGGCCTGCGAGAGCTTGTCGATATCCAAGAGCGTTTCCCATTGGGGCGAAGGCTTGAGGTATTCCTCCAGCGTCGTGCGGCGCCAGAGACCCCGCTCGTTCTTGGCGTCCTGCCAGAAGTTGTAGAGGTACTTGCCGCGAAGCGACGGGTAGGCAATGCGCTGGTCGCTATTGAGAATCGCAAGCGCCTTCTCGAAGGTCTCGTCGAACCCCGGCTGGGCCTTCAGCACCGCCAGTGAGGCCTCGTTGTGTTGCTTGACCCAATCCAGGGCCTTCTCGCCCTCGACGTCCTCCAGCCACAGATAAGGATCAACATCTTCCTGGGCCCCTACCTGGCCCACCGGCAACAGAAGCGACAACGCCGATAACAGCACGATGATTCGACCTTTCATTCGGAGTCCCCTTCAGCCGACCAGGCCGCGTCCGGCCCGCCCTTTCCTTGTTCGCGTCGCCGAAACCGTCTCCGACGTCACGGATCAGCCGATCATAGTACACCACCGGCGGCTGGTTTTCCACCTTGGGCCGAAATGGAGCAGACACGATTGTCTTGCACTCGTGTCACGAAAAAGGCAGAATCAAGGAGAAATTCCCCGAACCCTACGCCTGCAAAGTGGCACCTTACGGAAGAAACAAAGGGACAGACGACCTATGAACGAGCTTGAGCCCCTGGTCCGGGCGGCGCAGGCGGGCGACACGGAGGCCTACGCCCAGATTGTCGGGGCGTTCCAGGACATGGCCTACGGGTACGCCTATTCAATTCTGGGCGATTTCCATCTGGCCGAGGATGCCGCACAGGAGGCGTTCGTCGAGGCCTATTGCAACCTGACCAAACTTCGCGACGCGGAGGCGTTTGCCGGCTGGTTCCGACGGATCGTCAACTTCCAATGCCATCGTCTGCTCCGCGAGGCGAAAGGGCCTACGGTGTCATTGGATGAATCGGCGCCGCTCTGCGACCGGCACGCGGGCCCGGACGCCGTGGCCGCCAGTCGTGAAATGCAGGAGGCCGTGCTCGGCGCGACGAGGAGGCGGAGGTGCGTTTGGGCTGGAGCTTCTTCCAGGACCGACCCGAGCACACCACAGGCGTGGACTTCGAGCCTTGTGGCTACTTCCGCAAACGCAACTGGTTCAAAGACACCGACGCCCTGATCGTGATCGGCCCGCAACGGCCTCAGCCGCCATCGGAGCAAGTCTACCGTAGCGCCCTGACGTGGGCCGTCGCCTGCTTCGACCACGAGCACCAGCTCATGTGGCAGGTATGGGGCTTGATGGGAGGCATCGGATTCGCCGATGAGAACGTACTGAAATTCGCCGACCCGGCCATCCGAAAGCAAATGGTCCCGATCATCCTTCAGGCCCGATACGCCGAGGCCGAGGCGGCCCATGCCATCGGGCGAACCCTGGCGATATGACACCTTCGGTCTCACCGGACGCGCTTGGCATTCAACTAACGACACGCAGAACCCCATAAACGGCCTGATGCCCCTCGCCAGGCCCCTGTGGTAAGGCAGCCCGATACGACGGTACGACGCATGCGGCCAGGCCCGCTCTCGCCGCTTCGCGAATCTGCAGGGTAGTTCAAGGTCAATTCTCAAGAATCTGCCGCCAATTGCCACCGGATTTATTTCAGTGCCCCTGGTTTCGTGCCGATACAGGGGCTGTGAATTCAG
>CAYNQP010000126.1:0-8739 GCA_964399325.1 uncultured Pirellulales bacterium | reverse complement strand
AAGGCCGAGGGCGGCTGGGGCATGACGCCGAGCTTCGGTTTCGAGATGAGCTTCAATCTCGCCCTGGAGAAGGCGACCATTGTCTACGATCTCACACGGCAGCCGGTGTTTCGTGTGTGCCTGGCCACAGGCGAGGTCTTGACGCCTGAGGTGGCCGAGGGAGACGGATACACGCGGCAGATAGAGCACTTCGCGAAGGTTGTCCGCGGCGAAGCAGTTGAGGAGGTCATCACGTTAAGGCAGTCCCGCGATTCGGTCAGAATCGTCCAGGCAGAGAGGCAGTCCCTAGACGAGCACAAGCAGGTTGTGATGGAGTAGTCGGGCGTACGACGAGAGGATTGGAGAGTCGCAAATGAAATGCAGGACGTGGCCGGTAGGGGTTTGCAGTTGGTCGTTGCGGACGGACATCGTCGGTGTGGCCAAGGCGATGCAGGACCTGGGCTTGCAGCATGTGCACTTGGCCGTGGGGCCGGCGCTCCAGGAAAGCGGCAGTCAGTATCTCGATGCGGTCAGGACGCAGGACTGGATGATCACGAGCACGATGATCGGTTTTCCGCAGGAGGACTATTCGACGTTCGACAGCATCAAAGTCACGGGGGGGATCGTCCCGGACAACCACTGGGAACAGAATCGCGATCGGTTCCTCAAGGCCGCGGACGTGACCGCCGGGCTCGGCGTCAAGTACCTGTCGATGCACGCCGGGTTCATCGACGAGAATGATGAGGCTCAGGCGGAGAAAATGGACAAACGCATCCGGGCGCTGGCGAACGCGGCCCAAGATCGGGGCGTGATGCTCCGCTCGAAACCGGGCAGGAGACCGCTACCGAGTTGCGGGACTTCCTCGAAGAGTTGGACCACAATTCGGTCGGCGTCAATTTCGATCCAGCTAACATGATCCTCTACGGTAAGGGCAATCCGATCGAAGCAGTGCGCGTGCTGTCACCTTGGATACGGCACCTTCACGTCAAGGATGCGCTACGCACCCAGCAGCCCGGAACGTGGGGCGCCGAGGTTCCCTGGGGCGACGGCCAGGTAGGCATGACTCAGTTCCTCGCCGTGCTCGAAGAAGTCGGCTTTGATGGGGCTATGGCTATAGAACGCGAGGCGGGCGATGATCGTTTCGGTGACATCAAACGGGCGGTCCAACGGTTGACCTCTGCGGGCTGACCGAGAGCGTCGCGGCAATTCAAGGAGAAGACTATGACTTTCGGGATGGACACGGGCCTGTACATCAAGTTGAGCGCTCTGATGTTTCTGGAGTTTGCCGTCTGGGGCGCGTGGTATCCGGTATTGGCGGCGCGGTTGCTGGGTCCGCTGAAGTTCAGCGGCAAGCAGACTGGATGGATCTACGCCGCACTGCCGCTGGCGTGCATCTTCATGCCGCTACTGGCTGGCCAGATGGCGGACAAGTACGTCAATACAGAGTACATCCTGGCTGGGGCCCATCTCGTTGGCATGGTGCTGCTCTTCATCGCCGGCTGGAGGAAGAATTTCAAGTCGCTGTTCACGGTGATCCTGCTCTATTCGCTCTGTTACGCCGCGACATTGCCGTTGGTCAACTCGCTGATGTTCCACCATCTGGCCAAGAACAACGTGGACACTGCCAAGTCGGCTTACATTTTCATGTGGGCGCCGATTGCCTGGGCATTGGCCGGCTACTTCCTGACGGGCTGGCGGTGGGTCTTCAAGACGGCTGACCAGGGCCGGGACTGTCTGATTCTGGCGGCGGTTCTGTCGGTCGTGATGGCGGTGGTTTGTGGCGGCTTCATGCCCAGCACCCCCCCGGCTCCCGAGGAAGGGAGCTCCGCCCTGGGTATGCTGAAGATTCCGAGCTTTCTGGTCTTCCTCCTGATCTCGATGGCGGCTGCGGGAACGATGCAGTTCTACTTCCTTGGGACCGCTCAGTTCATGCAGGACAACGGCATCGCGGCCAAGAACGTGCCGGCTTCAATGGCCATCGCCCAGGCCGTTCAGGCGGCAGCCACGCTTTTCTTGCTGGGCTGGCTGGTGACGACCGTCGGACATAAATGGACGCTCACCATTGGGGCTGTATCGTGGTTGGTCCTATTCGTGATCTATGTGATTCCCAAGCCCCCGGCGGTCATCATTGCTTCACAGGCCTTTCACGGCTTGGCGTATGTGTTCTTCATCATTGCTGGGCAGATGTTTGTTAAAGCGGTAAGCCCGAAGGGGACGGAGGGTTCTATGCAGGCCTTGGTCTTCACGGCGCAAAGCGGCCTGGGACTTTTCCTGGGAACGCAATTGGCGGGAGTTGTGATGGATAAAGCCAGCATGGATGGCCGATTCCAATGGAAGAAGGTCTTTTCTGTCCCGCTGGGGATCCTGGTGGTCTGTGTCCTGGTGCTGGCTTTGCTCTTCTGGCCGACCTTGCCCTCTCAAGCCGCTGACGAGACGCCGGTGCCGCCGATTGTCGAGCCTAACGAACCGAATGTGATCGGTCAGGCCGAGACAAGCCCGACGTTTCAGCCGGTGAATTTGCGGAATTCGTCGATGAGGGCTCGCGTATGAGGGCCGGGCTTGCCGTCGCCTATCAGGGTGCCGTCGAACTTGACGACCGGAACGATGTCCTTCGTCGTCACGGCGATGAACAGTTCGTCGGCCGCTACGGCTTGGTCAGGCGTCATGCATTTCTCGTCGATCCGCAGGCCGATGTTCTCCGCGGCCTGGACGATAAATCTCCGGGTGATCGAGGGCAGGATGTTGGCCGTCAGCGGGGCAGTCTGCAGGGCATGGCCCACGATCGCAAAAAAGCCCGAACCGGCGCCTTCGGTAATCAAACCGGCCTCATCGACCAGAATCGCCTCATCGCAGCCCTTGTCGGCGGCGTCCTGGCGGGCCAGGATGTTGGGCAGCAGGTTCAGAGACTTGATATCGCACCGTTTCCAGCGCCAGTCAGGATGCGTGGAGACGGCAACCCCCTTGGCCTTCTCCCGTGAGTTGTCGCCCACCTCGCCGATGGTCAGGAAGAAGTTGGGCTTTATGTCTTTATCCCAGGTGTGGTTACGGGGGGCGCAGCCGCGGGTCACGTGGAAGTAGATCTTGGCGTTCGGCAGCCCCGCTGCCTCGAATGCTCGCAGGATCCGGTCGCGGATCACGTCGATATCGATATTGTCGATGCGGATCTCGGCCAAGCTCGTGGCGAATCGCTCCATGTGCTCCTCGAAGGCGAAGAGCTTGCCGTCGTAGCTCCGCAGGACCTCGTAGACACCGTCGCCGAAATAGATCCCACGGTCAAAATAGACGGGATCGAGGGTATCGATGGAGACGAGCTTGTCGTTGAGCATGGCCAGCTTCATTAAGGCACTCCCGAAAAGGCATCCTTTCAAGATCGAGCAACGCCCGAGGTGATTGGGTATGAAAATACCATAGAAATGTCTTTGCAGGAAGACCGATGCTACGTATAATACCTGTTTTTCCACGATTCGAGTTCTTGACCTGGAGCTTCAGAGATGTACGCAGTAGTTGAACAAGGCGGTAAGCAATACAAGGTGGCTGAAGGTGATTGCCTGGATATCGAACTGACCGACGTCGAGCCGGATGCCAAGCAGATTGAGTTGAGCAAAGTCCTGTTTGTCGGCGACGGCGAGAAAAGTCGGGTCGGCAGCCCTTATCTGGATGGTGTCAAGGTAGTCGCCTCATTTGCGGGCACGGCCGAGGAAGCGGTCGTCAAGGCGGATAAGATCTACGTCACGCATTTCCGCAGACGCAAGAACAGCAAGACGCGTATCGGTCATCGCCAGAAGCACCTGCGGATAACCATCGACAAAATCGAGGCTTAGAGCTTTTCTGAGGCTGTAAGTCCGTTCGTGGTTTCTTCGGCTCGGTCGCATCATGCGGTCGAGCCGCTCTTTTGGGGTACCGGAGGGACTGCGGCGTAGAGATCAGGTTTTCCCTGCGGGCCGAAACGGCACGTGTCTGCTAAGGGTTTTCAGGTCTTGACCCTGCGAGACTCTATGCTTCGCTCGGCCTTTTCACGCCAGGCGGCGGCTCCGTTTTCACGGAAGTCGCTGAACGACTTGTCGTCCACCAACTTGCCTAACAGCACTTTGCGGTCGGCCGGATTGGGCAGCTTCTTTATGATGCTGTTTCGCACCCGCTTGAGCTCCGCCAGGAACTGGCCGTGCTCTTCTGTGAAAATCGCTGCGAGCTTCTTTCTCAGATGGCCGGCATAGGCGGGACAGTTACCCTCGGTGCCGATGGCGATCTGCAGGTCGTCTCTCTTGACGACGGCCGGGACGAAAAAGTCGCAGAATTGGGGATCGTCGACCACGTTGCAGAGGATTCCCAGGGCCTGACAGTCAGCGTAGATTTGCCGGTTGACCTTGGTGTCGTTGGTTGCCGCGACGACAAGGACCGCCTCGGCGATGTACTCCTTGGCATACTTGGACCGGATCAGCTCGGCCCCGTGTTGCATGCACATCGCGATAAGCACGTCGCTGGCCTGCTCGGTGACCACGACCAGGCGCGCCGCCGCGTCGAGCAGAGCGCTGGCCTTACGCACGGCCACTGCGCCGCCGCCGATAAGCACGACCCGTCTGCCGGTAAGCTCAAGGAATATCGGATACTTCGCCATGGCAGAAACCATTATAGTACTCGTTCGTCGGGTGCAATAAGTATTTCCAGGGATCTCTCGCAAGTGGGTTTCGCATGTCGCCCGGGACCAAGAATGAATCACGCCGCCCCAATGAGATTGTTGTCTGACGGTTTTTTCCGTTCGCAACATCTATTGGATGCGATACACTCAGGCTTTCCACTTGCCTTGAGTACCTGAAAGTCCTTCGGTGTGTGATGTGGGGCTTTCGATGGCTTGGCGATCCGTACGAGCAGATTTTGGAGGTTAGGCTCGGTGATACAACTGCGTACTCCTCTGACAGAGACAGATGTCCGCGGCCTGAAGGCGGGCGACGAGGTTGCCGTCAGCGGCGTGGTTTATACGGCTAGAGACATGGCGCACAAACGCCTGTGCGCGGCGCTGGATACTGGCGAGGAATTGCCTATAGCACTTGAGGGGGCGATCATCTACTTCGTCGGCCCGACGCCGGCCCGAGCCGGGGCAGTGATCGGTGCGGCCGGGCCGACCACGGCTTCTCGCATGGACCCGTTCAGCCCCAAGCTGATTGCCCAGGGCCTGCGCGCCATGATTGGCAAAGGCTATCGTTGCGACGAGGTGCGTCGGACGCTGCGGCAGTACGGGGCGGTTCATCTGGCCACCCTTGGGGGAGCGGGAGCGCTGTTGAGCAAGCACATCGTAGCCGCGGAGGTGGTCGCGTACGAGGATCTTGGAACGGAGGCCATCCGCAGACTTGAGGTCATTGATTTCCCCGCTGTCGTAGCATATGATGCCGCGGGGGGCAGCGTATACGACATGATTCAGGATTTGTCCGGAGTATGAGATGAAGGCAGCACTGCTGGGACTGATGCAGTCCGGCAAGAGTACGATTTTCTCAGCCGTCAGTGGCAAAGCGATCCCACCCATGGGGGCCACGGCGATCGAGGAGGCCATTGTCCCGGTGCCCGACGAGCGTTTGGACTGGCTCGATAAGCTGTACAAGCCCAAGAAGAAGGTGCTGGCGACGATTGACGTGCTGGATTTGCCCGGTTTTGGCTTCACGGACGAGCACGGACGCGCCTCCGCCCGACGGCTGATCGGACAGATTCGCACGGTCGATATGCTGATCCTGGTTGTGCGTGCTTTTGAAAATCCGACCGTGCCGGCGTATCGCAACCGCGTCGATTTCAAACGTGACCTGACGGAACTGCGAACGGAGTTGCTGCTTTCAGATCTGGAATTGGTCACTACCCGGATTGAGAAGCTGGAGAAGCAGGTACACAAGCCCACCAAGACTCAGGCGCAGGACAAGGCGGAATTGGCTCTGCAGAAGAAGCTACAGGACGCCATCGAGGCCGAGCATCCGATCAGCACCGCGATTGAAACGGACGACGAGAGGGCGATGATCAAGTCGCTGGGGTTCCTGACACAGAAGCCCATGGCTATTGTCGTCAATGTGGGAGAGGAGCAGGCAGGCGAATCGCTCGAAGTAGGCGGATCAATACCGAGTGTGATGATGTGTGCCAAACTGGAGCACGAGTTGGCGCAGTTGGATGCCGAGAGCAGGACGACGTTCATGGCTGATCTTGGCATTACGGAATCCGCGGCCCAGAAGTTTGTCCAGGTGTGTTATTCGGCCCTGGGCCTGATAAGCTTCCTGACGGTGGGCTCTGACGAGGTGCGGGCTTGGCCGATCGGGAACGGGACCGTGGCGGTGGATGCGGCCGGGAAGGTTCACACCGACATCAAGCGAGGGTTCATTCGGGCTGAGACGATGGCCTACGGTGATTTGAAGGAACTGGGGGACGAGAAGGCGGTCAAAGCGGCCGGCAAGACGAGGCTCGAAGGCAAAGAGTACATCGTCAAGGACGGCGACATCATCAACTTCCGTTTCAACGTGTAAACGCATTTCGGTTCACCGGAGTTCACAGGGCAATGAGAGCGGCTGTATTGACAGGCATTCGACAGATGGAATTGCGGGACGTTCCCGATCCGAAGATCGAGAAGGACACCGATGTTCTCCTAAAGATCGAGAAGGTAGGGGTTTGCGGATCGGACGTCCACTACTATGAGACCGGGAAGATCGGTTCCCAGGTTGTTCAATACCCGTTCATTGTGGGGCACGAGTGTGCGGCCACCGTGGCTGACGTCGGACCGGCGGTCAAGCGCGTTACGGTTGGCCAGCAGGTGGTGGTCGAGCCGGCCGTCTCGTGCTACACGTGTGACCAGTGCAAGGCAGGCCGGGAGAATACGTGCTACAAGCTGCGATTTCTCGGCACCCCCGGGCAGGGTGATGGCTGCCTGAGCGACTACATCGTTATGCCGGAGGAGGCCTGCTTCCCCACCGGTGGGGCTATCTCACTCGAACAGGGGGCTTTGTGCGAGCCGCTCGCCATCGCGGTGTATGCGGTCAAGCAGTCTCAACCACCGAAGGGAGCGGCGGTGGCGATTCTGGGCGCCGGGCCCATCGGCCTGAGTTGCATGGTCAGCGCCAGGGCGGCGGGAGTCCAGGCCTGCTACGTGACTGAGAAGATCGCAGAACGCGTCGAGGTGGCCGCAAAGCACGGCGCCACTTGGGTGGGTAACCCGCTAAATGAAGATATTGTCGGCGTTATTCTGAAACAAAATCCGCTGGGAGTGGACATCGTATATGAATGTGCCGGTCAGCAGGAAACGATCGACCAGGCGATCGACCTGCTCAAGCCCGGTGGCAGACTCATGCTGATCGGGATACCGAGGTTGGAGAAGGTCTCGTTCTCTATTGACAAGGCCCGTCGCAAGGAGATCACGATTGTCAACGTGCGACGGCAGAACAAATGTACCCAGGCGGCCATCGATCTGGTCGCATCCGGGCGGGTGAACGCGGACTTCATGGTGACGCACCGGTTCAAGCTCGACCGGGTGAAGGAGGCCTTCGATTTGGTGGCCGGATACGCCGACGGAGTGGTGAAGGCAATGATCGAGATGTGATCATCGGGGGAAAAAGCCGGCAGCGACCGAGGGGGGAAAGGCGAACCTGCTCGATTCTGTTTCCAGGTTGGATAAATCCTTCTGAGGAGGAGTCTGAGTCATAGATGGGCAATCAGGTCAGGAAAGCAAGTATCATAAGCATCGGCAATGAGGTTGTGAGCGGGCGGACGGTGGACACAAACGCCGCCCATATCGGCCGCTGGTTGATGTCGACCGGTATTCCTGTGATCGGGCACTATGCGGTGGGCGATACCACCGAGGCCATCGTTCGGGCGCTTCGGCGGGCGGCCGAGGAGGCCGATATCGTGATCGTCACCGGAGGCTTGGGACCAACGGATGATGATGTGACCCGACAGGCCCTGGCTGCTTTCTTGGGCGTCGAACTGGAACTCCGCCAGGATCTGCTTGCCGGCATAAGAGAGTTGTTTGAGCGACGCGGGTGGCAGATGGTTGGCAAGAACACCGTCCAAGCCTACATACCCAAGGGAGCCGAGGGCCTTCCCAATGACTGGGGTACCGCACCAGGCATCGCCGCACAGAAAGGCCGGACCCTGTTCTGTGTACTCCCCGGGGTCCCCCGCGAGATGGAGCAGATGCTGGAGACCTCGGTTTTGCCCCGGCTGAGGGCGGTAGCTCAGGGCCAAGCCGTGGCGGTCAGAAGACTGAGATGCTTCGGCCTCGGCGAATCCACGGTTGCGGAGATGCTGGGCGATGCGATGCAACGGGGCCGTAATCCGCTGGTGAACTGCACGGTCAGCGGCGGCGTCATTACGCTCGAGGTCGTGGCCACGGCGGCCAGCCTTTCCGACGCTGAGGCGATGGCCGAACAGGAAGCAGCCTCCTTGCGGCAGAAGCTGGGTGATGTGGTCTATGGGGTGGGCGAAGAAACCTTAGCAGAGGTCGTGGGTCGGACATTGCTGCGGCGGGGCCAGACCCTTGCGACCGCCGAGTCTTGCACAGGCGGGCTGCTGGCGAAGCTCATCACCGACATCCCAGGGGCGAGTGGATATTTCACCCGAGGGTGGATCACGTATAGCAACGAGGCCAAGGTCGACGAACTGGGGGTGCCTGCGAAGCTGCTTGCCGATTATGGCGCGGTGAGTGAGCCAGTGGCTGAGGCGATGGCCCGGGGGGCTCGACGCACCGCGGCGGTGGATTATGCAATCGGCATAACCGGTATCGCCGGCCCGGACGGTGGG
>CAYNQP010000125.1:3781-8778 GCA_964399325.1 uncultured Pirellulales bacterium | reverse complement strand
ATGGGATAATCAAGATACAAGGGCAGGCTCTGAGGCGAAGCCGAAGGATCTGGCCTTTGCACAAGGGGTCTCTCTCGGTCGCGGCCCAGATCCTTCGCGGTGCTCAGGATGACAGATACGGCGTAAGGACTTTTCCTAATCCGTATCAGTCGCTCCACGCTGCGTAACCTCGGGTGTGGCCCCTTCAGACAGGAACTCGGATCCGCCGTTGGGAGGCGTTATGCCCGCCAGGGACGCTGCCGCTTGAGTTCGCCGGAGAAGGTACGCTTGGCAATAACGGCATTTTCGCGGACCTGGAAATCGAACATCCCGACACAAATGAAATCCGCCCCACCTTCGAAGGCATACTTGAACCCGTCAAGCGGATGAATCGCTCCGGCGGCCAGCACCTTGAAGGCAATCCAAGGCTGCTTGAGGTTCTTCATGTACTCGATGGTTCCCTGCGGATTGCGGCAGTACATGTTGTCGTGAAACCGGCCGTGGTCAGCAGCGTTCGGCCCGACCACATCGAACTCTCTGCGGTTCTCCGGCGGAGTAGCCGACCAGTAGTTGTCCGGGTGCAGCGTCTTGACCCAGAAGTCCGGCTCAAGGCCCGCATCGACACAAGCCTTGACGGTCTCCAGATCGTGTGCGCCCAGCCCACTGGGGACCTTGAACTGCCTCATGTATTCCAGCGCCTCGCCGATCGCCGCCACCTTGCCGTCGCGCACGGCCGCATCGGCGATCCCGCCCTGCACGTAAATGGCATGGGCCCCGTTGTCAACGGATTGCTTGGCTCCCTCTTTGACATCTCGGCCCGCAGCACAATCGGAGAACCACAGAACCTCGCCGCCCCTCTCCTTCCAGTAGCGGTTGATCACCGAACCCGAGGACGGGTTCGTCAGGATCGCGTTCATGCCACGCTCTTCGGCCAGTTCCAAGGTCTCGAACACCTTCTGGTCCGTATGGTAGGCCTTGACCAGGGAAGAGACGTAGATCAGGTCCCGGCTGTGGGCCCAGCCTCCAATCAGGTTGCCGCCGAGGAAGACCCGGCTGATGTTCAGGTCTTTTATCCGGCCCCGCGGTATCTCATCGCTGCTTCGTTCCGTTGCGTCCTGTCTCGCGCTCGCCCCTGTCCCCTGCGGCAACCGGGCCAGAAGGTTCTTCTCCTCGAAGCTGTGCAATCCCAGGGCGGCCCCAGCCGAAGCCACCACTGATTTCTTGATGAATCCGCGCCGATTGACTTGTCCGTCCGCCATAACGTTGCTCCTTCGAACGTGTGCGGTGCCAGTCCTCGCGGGACCCGTGCAGGCCGCCTGCGTGACTCGAAACCACCGATTCTAATTGTCTTGAAGCGAGATCTCCGCCCAATAGGCGGCTTCATAGTGCCAACCTGTGGGCTCGTTGACCAACTCTAATTCGACCGATTCGCCTGCATATCGTGAAAGATCGACGGCGATTTCCGTCCACCCGACGGTGGTCGTCTCCATCCCGATGTTCTTTTGAAGAAGCCGCTGCCCATTGACCTTGACGACAAGGTTCCAGTCGCCGCGAGGATCGTGTCCGACCACAAGTCCAAGTACGCTCCGTTTGCCTGAAGGCAACTGTATGGCCCTGCTGATGACACAGCCGATGTCCGGGTTCAACGGATGGGTTACGAGCACGTTCTTGCGGCCGCGCAGCTCGCGAAACAGTCCTACTTCCATGTCGTCGCCGCATTTTGTGACCTTCCAGCCTGGTGCGAACCCGGCAACAGCCTCGGAGAGGTCCATGCCGAGCGGCGCAGTGATCCCGGCCATCTCCGCCTCACTAAACCGACCCTCGTCCGGCCGTCCGGGTTCCCAACACTGCTCCAGCACGCTGGGGCGGGGGCTGCGCCTCGGGATCACGAAATACTCATTGCCCTCCTCGTCAGTCTCGACGCGACCGCCACCGTTGACCACCGCTTCGCGCGTCAACTCGTAGCAGGCGCCTACGAGCGTAGGGAAGTCATACGGGGTATGACTGAACTTCGTCAATGGGTCGAGAGCAATCTTGAACTTCTCCGGGAGATTGGCAAAGCCGATGGTCGTGAAGAGGATGCCGGCCGCGTTGGATGGATTGCAGTCGGAGTCTTGACCACACCGCAGCGCAATGATGATCGTCTTGTCGGGGTCTCCTTGGCCATAGAGCAGCCCCATGACCACGTAGGCTCCGTTGATCTTGGCATCGATGTTGAACTCGCCTTCCGGCCCACTGCACGAAAAACGACGGTAATCCGCGTTCACATGGTACTTCTCGTCGACAAGCTGCCAGGTCTTCGTCCAGTCATCAGGATAGTCCCGGTACCAACGCAGCACATCGGCAATGCACTCATGGTACTGACTACTCTCTGGTATGCAGCGCAGACCGGCCTCCACGACCTTGACCACATCACCCTCAAAGAACGCCTCGGCATACATCCCGCCTATGAACTGCCCGCCATAGAGGCCATCACCATAGTTCATGAGCCGACCGAACTTCTCGCCCAACTGAATCGCCATATTGGGCATTCCCGGCGCGATCAGGCCGGAAAAGTCGGCCTCAATCTGATAGTCGATATCATCAGCATGCTTGTTGAACTGAGGGTGCCCTGAATCCGGGGGCGCGATGCCGCTGCGCAGGTTCTCGCGTCCAGCCAGATTGGCATGCCAAAGTGGGTAGCCGCTGTTGGCAAAATCGATACCCGCCTGACGGATCGACACGTCGAGACCGTAGAGTTCAAGGGTTCGCAGAAAGGTCATCTCCACATAGAGATCATCCTGTTGGAACTGATTGACCAGTCTCGGACTCCACTGGGGCACGTCGCTATCGGGCACTATCACACCCTTGTAGCGGAATTCGGTGGGGGCGCCCCAGCCCACGCCGGCCATCTGGCCGACCCATCCGGCCTTCATCTTGTCTAAATACGCATCGACGCTGATACGCCGGGCCTCGTGGGGCGAAGGAACCAGCCTTGCGAAGCGCGCGCTGTTGCAGCCAACCCCGCTCACGAGGACAAGGACAACAGCCATCACCAACAAGCGATCCAGCTTCATAGCGTACCTCCTTCGTTTCATGACTAGCCCCAGCCCTGATCTCGCTCACCTCAAGAGCGTCCCGAACGGATAACCGGTGGCGGGAGTTATGCTCAGTAGTCCTTTTATACCGCACCGGGCGGCAACAGTAAAGGTAATTTAGGCAAGATGGGTGGCCCCCGCAAAGTTGGACCACGATGACCTATCGCCATAGTCGGTCCGGCTTGGAATGCGGCGCGGGGACAAGCGCCGCTCACCCAGACGGTAACCGGCCAGGGTGCTGCTTTGGCCCTCCGCGGACTCCGCCTGGGGCGGGGTGTACCATATTTGAAAGTGTGCGTTGCATTGGCGCAGCCAGCCGCTATAATGAACCCCCGTCATAGGTGATTGGCGGAAGTGTCATTCTCTCAGAGCGTCAACGGACGGCATAATGCTGCGACATGGGATACAACAGAAGGGTTTGGCGGTCTTGGTCGTACTGTCCTGCTGCACGGCGATAATGGCCGAGACGTGGCGGTTGAAGGACGGAGAGGAATGGCAATCCGTCACCGCCGATCCGCAAGAAGAGTATCTGCGGGCGATCGCGGAACTGAAGAACCTTGTCCGCACGGGCAAATCAAAGGCCGTTAAGGAGGCCCTTGGTCAACTCAAGGAGGAATTCCCACAGTACGCCGGTCCGGACCTGGACCTATTCATTGAGGGTGAGTTGAAGTACTGGAAAAACCGGTATGGCAAAGCAATGGTCAAGTATGAAAAGCTCCTGAAGGATCACCCCAGCAGCGAATTCGCCAATCCAACCATGGATCGGGAATTCGACATGGCCCAAGCCTACCTCGATGGCCGAAAGAAGAGCGTGCTTGGCATCATAAGATTCGCCGGCTATGCAGAAGGCATTGAAATCATGGAGCGACTCAGCGACCGGGCGGGTCTGGACGATCCCAACGGGGTCGGACTCAAGGCCGCCGTGGCCGTGGCGGAACACTACGAGGCCAGAGCACAGCACCTTGAATCCCAGACAGAATATCTTGAGGCCTACCTGAAATGGTCCGAGATCGCCTCGTACTGGGAGACCGGGCCTGTCGGCAAGAAGGCGCTGCTCCGCATGGCAGAGAACAACCTCGCGGCTTACAATGTCCACTCTCTGAAGAAACGACCTCGCTATGACGGTTCGAAGCTAACCACAGCCCGAACCTACTATGAGAAGTTCATGGCGCGCTATCCCGAGGATGCCAAGCAACTGAACATCCCACAGAAGATCAATGAGATCGATGAACAGATGGCCTATAAGCAGTTCACCACGGGGCAGTACTACCGGCACGTAGGCAGGACCCAGGCCGCGCGTTTCTACTTCGACATGGTCGTCAAGAACTGGCCCGATACCGCGGCGGCGGAGACAGCCAGGCAGGCGCTGAAAGAAAATGCTGATGAGAAGCCGGCCAGTGAAAAGTGAGATGCGCGCGGTCACGCACTACTTGGTCGCCCTGCTGGCGGGCGCATCGGCCGTCGTGCCGTTGGCCGGCTGCGCCGGACTCGCTGGCTACTCGAACGAGACGCTGTACCCGGATGATATCCGCAGTGTGCGATTGGCAATGTTCGACAATCGCAGTTTCCGCCGCGGTGTTGAATACGTACTCTCCGATGCCTTGGCCAAGCGGATCGAGGTCGAGACGCCCTACAAGATCGTTTCGAGCCGAGACCGCAGTGATAGCGTGATAAGCGGACAACTGGTGTCGGTGAGTGAGTCCATTCTGACAATCGAGCGTGAAGTGGCCCGGCCGCTGGAAAAGGAAGTGGCCTTGACAGCCGCCGTGAATTGGAAGAACCTCAATACGGGTCGGATGATGATCAACAACGAGACGGTCACGGCATCGGCAAGCTACTCCGAATTTCTGAACCAGGACTTCACCTATGCCTCGACCCTTGCGGCCAACAAGCTGGCGCAGAAGATCGTAGAACTTATGGAGAACAAGTGGTAACGGGCAC
>CAYNQP010000125.1:0-3771 GCA_964399325.1 uncultured Pirellulales bacterium | reverse complement strand
GGCACGCATCTTGCGCCGGCCGGATCAAAAGCGCTGGACGGATGCGGACAAACCGGGGGCCCTGTGATACAACATGAAAAGAGACTTGAACGACACATCGTCAAACTCGCGTCGTAATGTGAACCGACGTCTCGGCAAGAAGCCGCCTCTGCCCAACTATCGGCGAGGCCCGTTTAGCTGGCTGCTCATCGCCGTCATCGTCTTCACGGCAATGATGATGCTCCAGCAGGGCCTGGCCGTCAATACGCTGCGCTGGGACGAATTCATGGCGCAGATGGACAAGGGCAACATAGAGCGGATCAACATTGGCGATACCGAGATCACCGGCAAATTCAAGGAAAGTGCTGAACCCGCACCGAAGTCACCTTCGTTCAAGGTCAATTTCGGGCCGGAGAGGGGTGGCAAAGAGCGACTCAACGAAATGATCAAGTCTCTCAAAGAGCGGGCGGTGGACAATCCCCAGTACAAGCTGGAGGACGAGTTCACCAAGCAGCAGATTTGGCTGATCATGTTGGTCAACTGGGTCCTGCCGATTCTGGTGCTCGTGGGTATCTTCTACTTCTTCTTTGCCCGCAATCTCCGCGGCGGCGCCGGCGGGATGCTGATGTCCTTCGGGCGAAGCCGTCACAAGGTGCATGGAAAAGACCGCGTCCGAGTGACGTTCAAGGACGTCGCTGGGATCGAGGAGGCCAAGGACGAGGTCGGCGAGATCATCGAGTTCCTCAAGAACCCGAAGAAGTTCCAGAGACTGGGCGGGCGCATCCCGCGAGGCGTCTTGCTGATGGGCCCTCCGGGGTGCGGCAAGACGTTGCTGGCGAAGGCGATCGCCGGCGAGGCCGAGGTCCCCTTCTTCAGCATCTCCGGCAGTGACTTTGTGGAGATGTTCGTCGGTGTCGGAGCCTCCCGCGTGCGCGACCTCTTCAAGCAGGCCAAGGACAACTCTCCCTGTATCATTTTCCTCGATGAGGTGGATGCCATCGGCCGGCGGCGTGGCGCCAGCTTCGCCGGCGGCGGCCACGACGAGCGCGAGCAGACCCTCAACGCCATTCTGGTCGAGATGGATGGTTTCGATACGAACGACCAGGTCATTGTCGTGGCCGCAACCAACCGCGCCGATATCCTGGATAGCGCACTGACCCGACCGGGCCGATTTGACCGTCAGGTCGTCGTGCCGCTGCCGGACCTCAAAGGACGAGCTGAAATCCTGCGGGTCCACGCCCAGAAGGTCAAGCTCGGGCCTCTGGCCGACTTGACTCGGCTCGCCCGAGGCACACCGATGTTCAGCGGGGCCGACTTGGCGGCCATCATCAACGAGGCGGCGCTGGCGGCCACCATGGCCAACAAGGACTACATCGAAATGGCCGACCTGGAAGAGGCCAGAGACAAGGTCCGGTGGGGGCGAGCCAAGAAGAGCCGCGTCGTCGACCAGAAGGAACGCGAGATTACCGCTTACCACGAAGCCGGCCACACCCTCGTACAATCGCTCTTGAAGGACGCCGACCCGCTACACAAGGTCAGTATCATACCGCGCGGCCCCATGGGCGGCGCCACGTTCGCACTGCCGGAGAAGGACCGGACGCTGTTCACGCGGCGCTATTGCATGGCTCTGATGCAGGTCTGCTTCGGCGGGCGCGTCGCTGAAGTGATGTTCTGCGATGACATCTCCAGCGGCGCCCAGTCCGACATCGAGCAGGCCACGAAGATCGCCAAACAGATGGTCCTGACCTGGGGCATGAGCGACGACCTCGGCCCCGTGAGTTACGGGCCGGACACGGGAATGAAGGATTTCGCCTTCGTCGTCCAGACGGAGAGAGAGTACTCCGAGAAGACCGCCGAGGCCATTGACTCCGAGATCAAACGCATCATGGAAGAAGCCTACCGGCAGGCCAAGAAAGTGATCTCAGAGAACAAGGAGAGCCTGGAGGGGATTGCCAAGGCCCTGCTCAAGTACGAAACACTCGACGCCGAGGACGTCAAGCTTATCCTGGCGGGCGGTCAATTGGACAAGCCAACCGTCGGAGATCTTCTTGCCGCCGAGCAGGCCAAGAGCGCCGGCGCGGTGACCGACGACAAGAAGCAGCAAGAACCGTCGGCCAACTAAGATTTTCCCTTTTCATGGGCTGGAATATCGAGATGAATGCGAAGAAGCATATTCTCGTTTGCGCTGTTTTTGTGGCCTGGTTCGGCTCATCCCTCCTGGGCGCCGGCACCACCGATACGGTCGAAATTGTTCGCTACGAGAACGAGTACTCGCATGTCGGTGTCGACCCGGCGCGTGTGGCCGGCCAGCCTGGACTGGCCGTCGTTTTTCAAGGCACCCATGATCTTCACTACTACGCCCGGTCCGAGACGGCACCGGCCCCCGGCCTCCAACTAAAGGTCACCGCAACCTCTGAGACCATGGAGTTCAACCAGGCTATCTTCCCGGCGTGGGAAATGTTCACCGATTCCCTCGGGCAGCAGATAGAAGTCTATGTCGGCGACTTCACAGTCCTCGTCCCGATCAACGCAGGGACAATCCAACAACCCGTCCCCAAGACCGCCGACATCGAGATCCGTATCGCCGGCATCGCCTGCACGAGCCAGTTGTGCTTGCCTCCGTTCGAGAAGAAGCTGGCCGTGACGCTTGACCTCAGCAATGTCGAATCGCGGCTTGACGTCTCCGTCGTGGCCGTGAGAGCAACGGAGCCGCCACCTCCCGCACCGGCTCCGCCCCCGACCGGTGACGTCAAGCCAAAACCGGAGGTGGAAACAGGCCGACAGGCCATCCTGCCCTACGGCACAGGCGTATACTATCTTCTGGCCATTCTCGCCGGCATATCGATCAACATCATGCCCTGCGTGCTGCCGGTTATTCCACTGATTATGGCGAGACTGATCGACCAGTCCAAACGGTCGGATGGCAGCCGTATGGCCACCGGCATCGCGTTCTGTGGCGGCGTGATCCTTTTCTTCGCCGTCTTCGCTCTCGTCTCGGCGATCATCAACCTTTCCACCGGGGCCGTGCTCGACCTGAACAGCCTCTTCCGCTATCCCACGGCCGTGATTGCCCTGTTCCTGGCGATTGTGTTCTTTGGGCTGGCCATGCTGGACGTCATTCCAGTCGCGCTGCCATCCTCCGTCACAAGCCGCCAGAGCACCGCGGCGGATCTGGCCGGCACGGCGGGAATGGGGTTCTTCGCGGCCATCCTGAGCACTCCCTGCAGCGGCGCACTCCTGGGGTTTGTCCTCGTCTGGGCCCAGACCCAGTCGCTCCTCGTCAGCAGCGTTGCCATCATACTCATGGGGGTCGGCATGGCCCTGCCGTATGGCATCATCCTCTCGGTCCCATCACTGCTGGAGCGCCTCCCCAAACCGGGGACGTGGATGGACCTCTTCAAGAAATCGACGGGTTTCCTGCTCTTCTTCATCGCCGCCAAACTGACGCTGGCCGCCTTGCCCAAAGACAGGCTGTTGAACGTGTTGATGTACGGCGTCATCTTCAGCTTCTGCGTCTGGATGTGGGGCAAGTGGGTCGGCTTCTCGACTCCCATAGGGAAGAAATGGGCCGTGCGCCTGATCGCGTTGGCGATCGCGCTGGGGGCCGGACTATGGTTGCTGCCGACGCCGCCAAAGACCTCCATCGATTGGCAATCGTACGACCGAGAACTCGTCCAGGAAGCTACCGCACAGGGGCGACCCGTGTTGCTGAAGTTCACCGCCGACTGGTGTACGAACTGCAAGGTCGTCGAGAAGAGAGTATACATGGACCCGCAGATCGCCCCACTCATC
>CAYNQP010000124.1:0-8781 GCA_964399325.1 uncultured Pirellulales bacterium | reverse complement strand
ATAAGTCACTATAAATAAAGAGTTAGCGTCGCGCCAGAAAAAAACCTCACACACTGGCACCCCCGCCCCCGGGGGTGATCCCAGCCGAGGGCGGCTGGGCCACATCCTACGCTTGGGCTTGTGTGACGGCCTGCGTTCTCTGAAGGGAGAACGACCTGTCATCGCCGTTTGTCCTTGTCTCTGCCGCCCGTGTTTGGCATAGTGGTTCCCCGAGACATTCCCTTTACAAGAGCGGCTCTCTCTACGCGAGCAGGAAAGGGAAAGCGATTCGTGTCATTGTGGAAAGGATCGGGATATGGCCGGTAAGCGCCCTGCAAAGCCGAAATCGTCGAGTATAGGACGCCATGCACGCCGAACCGTTGAATCCTCTCCTGCCGGATTGCCCGCTGGGTACGCAAGATTCCTGGAGGATTTGAAGTCGCGCATTCGCACGGCCCAGGTCAAGGCCGCCCTGTCAGTCAACCGCGAGTTGATTCAACTGTACTGGAGCATTGGGAGAGATATTGTCGAACGCCAGCGTACTAAGAGCTGGGGGGCGGCCGTGATTGACCGTCTGGCCGCCGACGTTCAGCGGGAGTTTCCAGGCCTGGCTGGTTTCTCTCGGGGCAATATCTATCGAATGCGTGCCTTTTATCTGGCCTATCCACAGACCTCCACAATTGTCGCGCAAGCTGCGCGACAATCAGGCCCAAGCGGGCCGGCGGAACCAATGGTGTCTCTGCCCTGGTTCCATAATGTCGTCCTGCTCGAATCGCTCAAGGACCCGCACCAGCGTCTCTGGTACGCAGAACAAGCCGTTGCCAACGGCTGGTCGCGGTCCATGCTGGTGCACTGGATCGAGTCGGACCTCTACTCGCGTCAGGGTAAGGCCGTGACGAATTTCCCGGCTACGCTGCCGCCGGCGCAGTCGGACCTGGCCGCTGAGATCGTCAAGGACCCGTACAGCTTCGATTTCCTCACCCTCGGTCCCGACGTCGCTGAGCGGGAACTGGAGCGGGCCCTGCTCGACCATGTCCGCAAGTTTCTGCTGGAGTTGGGCGCAGGCTTCGCGTTCGTCGGCCAGCAGGTACACCTGGAAGTCGACGGCGAGGATTTCTATCTCGACCTGCTGTTCTATCATTTGCGGCTGCGCTGTTTCGTCGTGATCGACCTCAAGGCCAAGCCCTTCAAGCCGGAGTACGCCGGCAAAATGAACTTCTATCTCTCCGCCGTGGACGACCTGCTCCGCCACGCCGACGACAAGCCCTCCATCGGCCTGATCCTGTGCCAGAGGCGCAACAAGATCGTCGCCGAGTACGCCCTGCGGGACCTCGCCAAGCCCGTCGGCGTCGCCCGTTACGTCACCCGCCTAGTCGAAAAGCTGCCCCCCAACCTCAAGGACGCCCTACCCGCCCCACGCGACATCGAAGCCGAGCTCGGCAACCGTAAGTAGGGGCGAATAACCATTCGCCCTGGCCGAGCTTGAAATGATCGCCCACATCCCGCATCGGCAAGCGGCATCTTGACGCCTGAGACGGAATAGTATCTACTGGATAGCCTATAGCGTCGAAACTCAGCCTGAAAACAGGGCCCGCAAACAACGAACGGGATTCACAACCATGGGGCAGCCAATTGACAAGATCACGCTGAAGGGATTCAAGTCCATCAGGAGTCTCGAGGACTTTCCCTTGAGGAACCTCAACATCCTCATCGGAGCCAACGGTGCGGGCAAGAGTAACTTCGTCAGCTTCTTTGCGTTTCTCCGGGAGGCTATCCAAGGCAGGCTCAATCACTACGCAGCCAAGAAAGGTGGAGCCGACAATCACCTCTTCATGGGTCCCAAAGTCACTAAGCAAATCTACGCTTGTTTTCACTTTCGGCCCCTGGGCTACGAATTTCGCCTGGAGCCGACCGTTGACGGCAAATTCATATTCGCCGATGAACGCACCGCGTTTGATCGTATCGGGGGCGGGACCGCGGCTTGGCGTTCAATAGGGCAAGGACAGCGAGAGTCGGTTCTTAGAGAGCGAGCTAAGAATAGTGCAGACCCGAAGTTCCTAGAGAGTGTTGCAGATTCGATGTCGAGTTGGGTGGTTTATCATTTCCACGACACCAGCGACACAGCTGCCATGCGTCGATCCGGGACATCGCGAGATAGCGAATATCTCCGATTTGATGCAAGCAACCTAGCAGCTTACCTTTGCTTTCTGATGAGTCAGTATCGAGAGGTCTACGACAGGATAAGGGATACCATTCGTTTGGCGACGCCATTCTTCGATGATTTCAAGCTGCGGCCTAAGGAAGCCAACGGCGACCTGATGCTTCAGCTTGAATGGACGCAGAGGGGCAGCGACTACCCGTTTCATGTAAATCAGTTGTCCGATGGCACGCTCCGCTTCATTGCGTTGGCTACGGCGCTGCTGCAACCGAATCCGCCTGCAACGGTTCTTCTGGATGAGCCGGAATTGGGGCTTCATCCCTACGCATTAAACGTGTTGGCGGGACTGCTGAAGAAGGCCGCAACGCGGACGCAGGTCATCGTTTCGACGCAGTCGGCGCCGCTGTTGGACAATTTTGAGGCGGAGGACATCATCGTCGTCGAGCGCAAGGAGGGTGAATCGCTCTTCAAGCGACTGTCCTCGACAGAGTTGGACGAATGGCTGAAAGACTATTCCCTAGGCGAGCTGTGGCAGAAGAACGTGATCGGCGGGAGGCCGTCCGATGGTTAGGGTCCACGTTCTGGTCGAGGGCCAGACGGAAGAGACCTTTGTCAACAGCATCCTCCAGCCGCAGTTCAATCGCTTCGATATCTTCCTCTATCCCCGGCAGGTCGGCAAACCGGGACATCGCGGCGGCATCGGCGAGTATCAGCGGGCCCGCCAGGACATCCTCACCACTCTGAGACAAGACACCCACGCCTTCTGCACGACGATGTTCGACTACTATGGCATGCCCAAGAGTTGGCCGGACAGAGAGGCGGCGAGACAGAAACCACTTGCCGAGAAGCCCACCACGATTGAAGCTGCGCTGTTGGCAGATATTTCCACCGAATTAGGCGAAGGGTTCAATAGCACCCGCTTCATTCCGTATGTGCAGATGCACGAGTTCGAAGCCCTGCTGTTCAGCCAGCCCAGCCTGCTGGCGGCGGGTCTCGAACTGGCGGACGACTCGGAGGTTCAACATATCAGGGACGAGTTTGCCTCTCCCGAGGAAATCAACGACAGTCAGCAGACCGCTCCGTCAAAGCGGATCATGAGATTGTATCGTGGCTACGCCAAGGTGACGGACGGGGTTCTCATTAGCCAGAAGATCGGCCTGGAGGTAATCCGGGGCGAGTGCCCGCACTTCAACGAATGGATTCAGAAGCTCGAAGCGCTGGCGAGCAGGTGACATCGACTTGTCATGCTGAGCCGCAGGCGAAGCATCTGGCCATCGAACGAGAACTCCTCCACGGTCGCGAGCGAGGTCCTTCACTGCGCTGCACTTCGTTCAGAGCCTGTCCTGAGCGAAGTCGAGGGAATGACAAACGCAGCAAACACCCTCCTTTTATGCCTGCGAACCCGCTCTCACGGGGCACGCGATAGTGATTTCGCGCGTCCTTTCGAATTGGCCGGCGTCTTGCGTGATGGGTACGGTGTAACAATGGGGTTTGCCAGTCTCGTAGGATGGGCCACTCGTTGCCCATGCCGAATCCGTGCGAATACCTCCCTCGAAGAAGCCGCATGGGCAAGCCAGTTGCCCATCCTACCGCTGATGCCCACACCGGGCGTTCTGCGGTCTCTTGTGGCTGTTCCAGGGACGCTGTGCCCAATTGCGACGCGCTGCCGGAGAACGGGGGCCATGTTCGGTCCCTTCCGGGAAGCCACGGTTCCCCCAAGAAAAGAGAAATTCCTGCGTCTTTCCCCTTGCAGTCCGGCCTGTGTTCGTCTACCATATAACAAAATATGGCGAATAGCATGATGGATGATAATAGAGGCCAATTCAGATGCGACGGGAGGAAATGATGGCGGTACGGACTTGTCATAATTGCGTGTATGCCTGTGTCGATTCGGAGCAATGGCTGCGCTGCCGGGCGATGGGTCAGCCGATGCTGGTGAAGTGCGCGAACCATCCATTCTGGCCGGGGCAGTTGCGGGAGGTCCCGGGCACGGCATGCGCCAACTATACCCCCAAGATTGCCGAGCCGGAAGGCGAGGTGAAGCACATCCCGCTGAGTGGCGGCCGGTATGCCCTGGTGGATGCGGCTGACTACGAGTGGCTCAGCCAGTATAAGTGGCATCTGCAGAACGGATACGCCGCACGCTGCGAGAAGGGCAGGCGGATATTCATGCACCGCCAGATCATGCAACCGCCCCAGGACAAGTTCGTGGATCATGCTGACGGCAAGCGGGTGAACAACTGCCGGGCCAATCTGCGCGTCTGCACGCCGGCCGAGAACCAGCGCAACCAGCGGAAGAAGCGAGACTCGGCCTCCATATTCAAAGGCGTCGGCTACTTGAAGAACTGCCGGCGATGTCACGCGAAACTCGTTTTTGAAGGCAAATGCGTCTGGCTGGGTCACTTCGACAGTGAGGTCGAGGCGGCCCGCGCGTACGACCGTGGGGCCGTCGAATATTTCGGCGAGTTCGCGCGTCTGAACTTCCCCGAAGAATGGCCCCCTGAACGCCGCGTCCAAGTCCACGCCCAGCACGCCAAGAAGAGGGGCAAGCCGCGTGAGAAGGCCGGAAGGGATAAGAACAAGCTCAAAGCCAAGGCGTCCTGTAGGGGCAAATAATCATTCGCCCTAAACATCCGGTCGGAAGATGTCCCGCCGACCGTGAATTCCCGCATGAGAACCTTGTCCCCATGTAGCCCAGCCGCCCCCGGCTGGGAATGAGAAGGAGGCCTCAGCTCTGACTGAGGCGGCAACCAACTCACCCCCGAGGGCGGGGGTGCCACATGGACCACATTTTGCCCTTGATTTGGCGCATTAACATGCGAAGTGCAACACGGTAGATTGGACAGAAGAACTGCATGGACCAGACCAATGACAGGCAAGGCATGATAGAGCGGTCCGAAGGGCGAAACAACCGGACCCCGGCCGAGTCGGTGGGTGGACAGATTCTGATTTGCCCGGACGGATCGCTCAACCTCCAGGTGCGGCTGGAATGCGGTGGCGGGCAGCCAGCACGCGCGGCCTCTGGACCCCTGCCTGCGCAGGGGTGACAACGAAGGAGGTGGCGCGGCCCTGACGGGCTCTTGACCATCCGGCACGGAATTCATCCTCGACTCGACCTTGTCATTCCTGCGAAGGCAGGAATCCAGAGAACAGCGCCAAGAGGGTAACGACGCGGAACATCATTTTGCGCGCCTGCGCAAGATGATCGGAAGGGGCCAGAATCGGCGATAATACGGTTTGGAAAAGTCCTCGCGCGGAAGTGACTTTGTCATCCCTTCGGCTTCACTCAGGGCGGGCTCTGAGCGCCGCGAAGGATCTGGTCATCGGGCAAGACGTCCCTCTCGGTCGCGGGCCAGATCCTTCACGGCGCTACGCTACGTTCAGGATGACAAAACGCGCGAGTATTTTTCCAAATGCGTATAAGACTGTCAGCAGGCTGATCGGGAGCGACACGAGGGAGCTTACGGCTATCACGCGATCTCTGGCGAGCGTACAAAGAATGCCTCCACCTGCCGGGGCAAGTGGAGGCATGAGATTCGACTCTGTCCTCTGTCAGCTACCACGAGCGACGAGAGACGCGCGACGCATGACGCGCAACCTCAGTCGGCGCTGGTGCCCTGACGGGGCATGGCGATGGTGCCGGTGCGGGCGACGTTCTTGACGCCGTAGGGCCGGCAGACGTCGAGAAAGGCCTCGATCTTCGTTTCGGGTCCGCTGACCTCGACCATCAGGGTCTTGGGGCCGATATCGACGACGCGGCCGCGGAACATTTCGATCAGCGACATGATCTCCGGCCGCTTCTCCGGCGGCGCCGCAACACTGACCAGCATGAGGTCGCGGACGACGACCGGGAGGTCCGCGAAATCCTGAACCTTGACGACCGGGACGATGCGGGCAAGCTGCTTGCGCACCTGCTCGACGATACGGTCGTCGCCGATGACGACGATGGTCATCCGGCTTTGCTTCGGCTCCTCGGTGCGGCCGACGACCAGCGAATCGATATTGAAGCCGCGTGCGGCGAACATGCCGGCAACATGGGCCAAGACGCCCGGCTTGTTTTCAACTAAGGCACTGATGATGTGTTTCATAGCTTCGTCCTCGTATTGCGTCGGGCGTCATGCGGCGTGCGAGAGGCGCTACGCGCCACGCAGTACGCAAGACGCACGACGAGATTAGGCCATACTTTCCAGGATTGCCAGGCCGTCCATTTCGTTGAGGCTCTTGCCTGTGGCGACCATGGGCCAGACATTTTCTTCGCGCTCGACGCGGAAGTCCACTACGCAGGGCTTCTTCTCGGCGAGCATCTGCTCGACGGCCTTGGGCACGTCCTCCCTCTTGTCCACACTGATCCCTACGGCCCCCAGCGCACGGGCGACGACGGCGTAGTCGGGGTTCTGCAGATAGCTGCACGAATAACGCCGGCCATAGAAAAGCTCCTGCCACTGGCGGACCATGCCCATGTAGCCGTTGTTGAGAATGCAGACCTTGATGGGCAGCTCGTACTGCACGGCGGTCGCCAGCTCGGTCAGGGTCATGTTGAAGCTGTGATCGCCGTCGAAGTCGATGACGGTCGCGTCGGGCATGGCGATCTGCGCGCCGATCGCGGCCGGCAGGCCAAAGCCCATCGTGCCGAGTCCGCCGGAACTGATGAACTGACGCGGCCGGGTAAACTTGTAGAACTGGGCTGCCCACATCTGGTTTTGACCGACGCCCGTTGTCACGATGGCGTCGTTCTTCGTCTGGCGGCAGACCTCTTCGATGACGGATTGCGGCTTGATCGCGGTCCCCTTGCGATCGTACTGGAACGGATGCTTCGCCTTCCAGTCGGCAATCTTGTCGAACCACGCCTGTCGGTCGCGATGCTCGACCTGCTTGGTCAGCTCGGTGAGGATATGCTTGGCGTCGCCGACGACGGGAATATCAACGTGGACGTTCTTCGAGATGCTCGACGGGTCGATGTCGATGTGAACGATCTTGGCGTGCGGCGCGAAGGTGGCCAGCTTGCCGGTGACGCGGTCGTCGAAGCGGGCGCCGACGGCGATCAGCAGATCGCACTCTTGGACCGCATAATTCGCGTAGGCCGAGCCGTGCATGCCGAGCATGTCCAAGGATTCGGGGCGCGTCTGGTCGAAGCTGCCCAGGGCCAAAAGCGTCATGGTCACCGGGATGTGCGCCTTGTCGGCGAACGCGCGCAGCTCGGCTGCGGCGTTGGCACTGATGACTCCGCCGCCGACGTAGAGTATGGGCCGTTCGGATTTGTTCATCGCGGCGGCCGCCGTCGAGATCTGGCGAGCGTGGCCCTTGTTGCGGATCTTGTAGCCGGGCAGGTCCAGCTCGACCCTCCCGGCGCTCTTGTGCTTATTGACCTCGACATCGACGGGCAGGTCGATCAGTACCGGCCCGGGCCTGCCGGTCGAGGCGATGTGAAAGGCCTCGCGAACGGTGCGTTCGAGGTCTTTAACGTCTTTAACGATGGAATTGAATTTCGTGACCGGCCGGGTGATGCCCGTGGTGTCGGCCTCCTGAAAGGCGTCGTTGCCGATCAAGTCGGTTCGGACCTGACCGGTGAGTGCTACCATGGGGATCGAGTCCATCATCGCGGTGGCCAGGCCGGTGACTAAGTTGCAGGCCCCGGGACCACTCGTGGCCAGGACCACGCCGACCTTGCCGCTGGCGCGGGCATAGGCATCGGCCATGTGGCAGCCGCCTTGCTCGTGGCGCGGAATGATCACTCGAATGGGAGCGTCATAAAGCCGGTCGAACAACGGCAAGACGACGCCCCCAGTGTAGCCGAATATGGTCTCGACTCCCAGATCGACGAGGGTATCGACAATGATCTGGGCGCCTGCTCTGGTAGTTGCCTTCTCGGCGGATGAGGCCGACGGGTCAGACTTCGATGGCATCTCTATCTCCTTTGCTCAATCAGGCTCAGAATTACATCTGGGCCGCTTCATTTTCGTTGATCGTTGCCGGCCAGGGGCCGGTGCCGGCATAGGTCCTATTGGAATTATTCGACCTATTTGCTCCCACGTCTACATCGCATTTTCGGGCTGTCGCAGCCCCTCCATCTCGTTGAGGGCGCAGCCGGTCGAACAACGGGAGCACCGAGGCCCCGATATAGCCGAAAACGGTATCGACGCCGTGCTCAAGAAGGGCATCAACAACTATTTGGGCACCGGTCTTGGAGATGGAGGCTACGGCCGAACCGGCCGCGCGTGAGGAAACAGCTTGCATGATGACTTCCTTTCCCGATCAACACGTCGAACTCCTACCATCAGGAGCCCTTTGGTCATTCCGGCGGATCATGGCTTTCTGGGTCTTTCCGGGCGACCTGCCGCTTTTGCACTGAAAAACGACCGACACACCCGAAGATTCACGCCCTGCCACAATTCCGTAACCATCCCAACCGTCTGGGATGGACCAGGGTACTGCGCCCGCGTTTCTCGCGAGCACCCTCAAATTATCGCCATAAGAGCCGGCTTTGTCAAATCTTTTCTGCGAAATGTATCGAGAAGGGGCGCACTGCACGTTTGTAGGTACATCTAGAACGCCTAACAAAATGCCCGATGGTAATGTGTAGGGGCAGGCCCGAATGGCACTGCCGTGCGTTGTGGGTCTTTCCGGCGCGGACTTTCCAACGGCGC
>CAYNQP010000123.1:0-8819 GCA_964399325.1 uncultured Pirellulales bacterium | reverse complement strand
ACGGTTTCATCCTCACTCTTATAGCGCTCCTTACTTTGCCAATACCCATACGTCCACAACGGGAACATGGGCGCTTGTCCGGTCAGGTCACGCATACAGGCAATCACGCCATCGGCATTGCCGCCGGCCATGACATAATAATCGATGCAGTCACCCACCTCGGAGCTGAACGACGTCGCCTCCTGATTATCGACAAAATCGGTGGGTGAATAGTTGTCCCAAAACAAGCCATAGCCTTTCACCGATTGGAAGAAAGGCACGAAATCCTCGGTGTTGTTTTGCACCATATGCAATTTGGTGTTGCGCAGGGACATTTTGCCTTTTTGGAGAATCCCCAGTCCGTAAATCGCCTCGTCCTGATCCAACGTATAGGACTGCGCAATGCTGTAGGTTTTATCTCCGGCATCGTCGAAATCAGTAAACTTGACACCGGAATCCTTCTCTTTTAACAACGACTCGCCGCTGGAGGTTTTAAACATGAGCGAGCCGGTTTTCACATTCAGGACAACCGTGAGGCGCTCGCTTTTCAGTGAAAGCTCGTCCCCTGTCTGCTTGACGCTATAATCCGTTGATTGCGGAGTCTTGATGACCGACAGGCTCTGTTTCTTGAACACGCTTCCTTCCGGCCATTTCACAATCCGAACCGTTGACGGACTGAAAAACTGAATTTCAACTCCAATGGAGTTGATCACCGTCTTAATACCCGTATCGGTTTTCTGATAAGACTGCCCTCGACTGACGACACTTGTCACCAAGATCACGAAAATCATCGTAAGGGCTTGAGACCTTTGAATCCTCTTAGCTTGACTCTTCACCATATCATTTTCCTTTCTGTGTTGATTATCATTCACGATGTCACCCTTGATTCCTTCGCCCTGCCGTAAGCCAAATCACGGCGCCGCCGCGCGGGCTCATGGAAACCGCGATCTTCTCTCCGGCAGTCACGGACCGACTGTCCCGCTTGAAGGCGGCGGGATTGTCCGGATCGTCGCCGAAGATCTCGGCCTGCCAGGCGCCCTGGCCCAGGAAGGACAGATCGATCGGCAGAGTTGCGGCCTCTGCGCCGTTGAGCACGCCAATGAACCACACGTCCCCGCGTCGCCGCGCGAAACCGACCGTCTTGCCGATCTCGCTGCCAGGCAACACAATCGTCTCGTCCCATGTCGAGGGCAGGTGACGCAGCAAGTCCTCGGACGGATTGCCGATGAAGTCCTGGTACTTGCCGGCAAAGTGCAGCAGCGGCGAGGTCATGTCCACGGCCTGGGCCAGCAGGTGAGCCCAGGTGTAGCCGACCATCTCTTTGGGATCAAAGGCCGTGGGCGTATAGTCCGCCGGCCCGGCCAGGAAGCGGGTAAACAGCACCGTCTCGTCGTGATCCGCGGTCTGGATGCGGCGGTAACGTGTCATGTGGTATTCGTGGCCGCGTACACCTTCGCGTGTCAACTCGTGCGGCCATGTGCGACTGCGGCCGGTGGGCTTGACCGCGCCGTGAAAGTTGCACAGCAGGTGCAGGTCGGCGGTGTCCTTGAGCGCCCCTTCGTACCAGCGCGTGATCTCGGCGGTGCAGGCCGGTATGAAGTCGATCTTGATGCCCGCGGCACCGAGTGCGGCGACCTTTTCCAGATAGGCACGGCGTGGGGCGGCAGTGCGCATTTCCGCCGAATTCACCCATACCAGCGAAGCCACACCCTGGGTTTTGCCGTAGTCGATCACGTCCTTGAGGCACTGCCACTGATCCTTGTCCGCGGTTCGCCAGCGACGCCAGCCGTCGTCGATCAGATAATATTCGAAATTGAGGGTCTTGGCCGCATCGATCCACGCCTTCTGGTCGTTGAGCCTGGGGGCGCCGATGGCCCACCACTGCCAGAGGGAGCGGCCGGGCTTGATCCAGTCGGCGTTGGCCAACTCGGCGGGCGGGGGCGGGCAGAGGTTGATCACGATGTCGCTGTTGACCAGGGCATTGAGCCCCTCGGCAATAAGGGCGACACGCCACGGGGTGACGATCGTGCCCTGGTGGCTCCATCCGTTGGACGAAGCTGGAAAGACGGCCTTGATAAAAGTCCCGTCTCGCACTAATCCCATGTCCGGAAAACAATCGTTGTTGGCCTCGGTGAGGGAAACATAGAGGTCCTCGCCGAGCTTGAAGGTGATCGGAGGCGACAGCGGGCTGTTGACCGGGAGGGTCTCGAACGTTCCGGATTGGCAGGGTTTCTCGTAACTGCCGTCATAACGGGCAAACCAGGCCTGCGAATCGGAAGGCAATGTCCAGGAGGTCGCCTCGCCTGCGATGGTGTGCGTGGTGTCATCGAGTGCGACACGGGTGCGAACGGCTACGCCGTCGTCGAAGGCGCGTACCTCCAGCTCGTACTTCATGCCGTCGTCACAGGCCACCGGAATCACGGCTTCGTTGCAGCGATTGATCGCCACGGCGTGATTGCCCCAAGTCGGGTATTGCTCATCGATGATGCGTGTGCGCGGCTCGCCCAGCGTGGCGGAACGGCCCAGATTGTGACCGTCCACAGTCAGCCCCAGCGGAGCGGCGGCCAGGAGGGTCTGATCCTGACGCCGGACCGACCAAGTCAATTGACCGGCGGCGTCGGTCCGAATTTCAATGTTGATCTTCCCGTTGGGACTGGCCACAGTCACTGGTGCAGCATAGGGCACGTTCGTCAGGGCCGAACCGGCAATCTTCAGCGCGGCGGTATATTCCGACACCTTCTGCTCGGGCAGCGTGACCGTCACACCCTCGGCAGTCTGCTGCCAATCGAGTTTCCCATCGTATCCCAGGAGGGATATTTGTTCGATACGGTTGATGTCCGAGCCAACGGGCTTGGCCAGCGACCGGATTGTGATTTTGCGATCCTCGGGCCAGCCGAGAGTAAAAGCGTACAACGTGGAGCCCTTGGTCGTAAACCGGATTTCCTTCGCATTGTACTTGAAATCCTCCCCGGACCTGCGGCGATTGACCTTGATGTTGCTTTCGCCATAAACCAGCCAGGGGCGTGTGCCGTAAATCGCTTCGCCGTGGACGGCGTTCCACTTGGCGAGTTCCTCCAGCATCTGCTCGACTTCGGGATCGAGCGAGCCGTCCGGACGCTGTACCACGTTGAGCAGGAGGTTTCCGTTCTTGCTCACGTTGTCCACCAGCATGTAGATGACCCAGCTTACCGGGCGGAACTTCCAATTCCGGTTGTAGAACCAGTCCCCGATGGAGGTGTCGGTCTGCCAGGGATACGGATCAATCTGAGGCATGATGCCGCGTTCGAGGTCCTCGACCCAGCGGCCTCCGGACCTCTGCTTGCAACTGTACACGACCTGGACCTGGCCATTGTTGCGCGCTGCGCTGTCGTTGTACAAATGGGCGATCATGCTAAAACCGACCTTGTTGCTGAAGGGGACCCCTCCGTCGGTATAAAGCAGGTCGGGGTGGTAGTTGTCCACCAGTTCCTTGATTTCATCGTACCACTGCTGCTGCCACTTCGGATTCCTGGAGTACCAGGCCCTATCGTTCGGTTCAGCGGGGAAATGGTAGAGATCCTGATATGCCGGATTGGCGCCGTCATAAGGCACGCCGGCCTTGGGGCCTTCCCTGTCTGCGCGATGGCTGGATTGGAACCAGGTGAAGCTGGCGCCCAGGTGTTCGGACACGCCGAATTTGAGACCATACTTCTGGGCCGCCTTCTGCCATTCACCCACCACGTCGCGGTGCGGCCCCATGTTGACGGCATTCCAGCGGTGCAATTTCGAGTTCCACAAGAAGAAATTGTCGTGATGCGACCCCATGCTGACGAAATACTTCGCCCCGGCTTTTTTGTAGAGACTCATCAGCCGGTCGGGGTCCCATTTCTCCGCCTTCCACAGAGGAATGATGTCCTTGTAGCCGAACTCGGACGGGTGGCCGTAGTGTTCCAGATGGTACTGGTAATGCTTGTTGCCCGGCTCGTACATGCCTCGCGCATACCAGTCACCGTCCATCGGCACTGCCTGAGGGCCCCAATGCGCCCAGATCCCGAACTTCGCATCCCGGAACCAGTCCGGATACTGATACTGATTGAGCGATTCAACCGTGGGCCGGAACGGCCCTTCGGCGATAGGAAGGTTCAGTTCGCCTCCGCAGATCACTCCGACCGGGGCCAGGATCAGCAACCCCAGGCAACACATCCAGACCATCGAGGCGATTCGTCGGTCGGCTTTCATTTTACAGCTCATATCAACACTCACTTTCAATTTAAATGACAGCAGACCTTTCGGATTGGCCTGCAAGGCCGTAAACGGCAAATCAAACGTTTCTTTCATCAAATACCATCTGATTGGATGACTGATGAAACGGTGAACAATACAGGGGCTTCTTTGTAATCGAACCAGTCGAAATCAGCAGGATTTGTATTAGCCGTGCCATTACCCGACGCATACATCCCCACAAACACACCGGTAAAACCGCCAATCACTTCAGTCGACAAGTTCTTGGTTAATGCAGAAGCGATCAACTCGGCCGGTTTTCCTTCCTTTTGCACCCAGAACTTATATTCAAGCGCTGTGGCACTGATTCGAAGGATGATATCGCCATCAGGAATGTCTCTATACTCAGCTTTGACAACCTTGTCTTTCAAACATTCCCGGAACAGAACAACTCGTTTCCCATTGTGCCTCGTGATCAGGAAGTCATAGCGGTTCTTATCGTTTCCGCGAATCACCAACCCAGCCTCTTCGTTCGGGCTGGCAGGCGTAAAATCAATCTTGGTCGAAACCGCTATGTCAAATGCGGTTTGTCTGCGGCAAATATAGGCCGGAGAATCCTTTTCCCTAAAGCTGATCTCCGAGCCATTGAGCCTGAGATAGCCCGGCCTTGCCGTGAGTGACCAATGCCCGGCATGTGGATTGCGAAGGAAATTCCACGGCACATTCAGACGGCTATGGTCGAATTCATCACGAACAGGTTCTTTCTCCCAAATATGCTCCGGCAGGTTCGGCACAGGGTATTCCTCCCTGACAATGCCGTCCGTACCCACTTTGGGCCAGCCATCTTCACTCCATGTCACACGCGCAAGAAATGTTTCGCGACCTAAATGATGATACTTTCCACCTTTCGGTCTGATCCCAAGACATACCAACCACCATCCGTCAGGGGTCTCAATCATGTCGGCATGGCCAATCGCGTGAAACGGATTGTCCGGGTCTTTCCAGTTCGATGCGACCGGATTGTTTGGATTCGCTTCATAAGGCCCCCAAGGGAACTTACTTCTCTGGATTACTTCTCTGTGTTCATATCCCGTTCCGCCTTCCGCAGACATCAGGTAGTAATAATCGTTGACTTTATATAGATGCGGACCTTCAGGAGATGAACCGCCAAGCCCTGCCGCGATCTTTTTCAACGGCTCATTCATTTTATCCGTTTTAGAATCCATGATCCCGAGCAGGAAACTGCCGTTATTGTCCGGACTGAGATAGTAAACAGTATTGTCTACGAACAGCAGAGAAGGGTCTACATACCAGTAGCCTAACCAATGCGGCTGGGACCACGGACCGGCGGGATCGGTCGCGGTGACATAAAACACTCCCTGTGTGCCTTTTCCGCCATAGTTGGTGCCAATCACATAGAAAACACCCTCGTGGTGGCGAATCGTCGCGGCATACTGTCCGCCTGAAGAGTCACACCCCATCAGAGGGTTATTGTCCGCACGGCTCAGAGCGTAACTAATCAGTTTCCAATGGACAAGGTCTTTGCTCTGGTAGATCGGCAGTCCGGGAAAGTATTCAAATGTTGAAGTCACCAAATAGTAGCCGTCACCCACACGGCAAATACTCGGATCAGGATTCATGCCCGGTATAATTGGATTTCGAAATGTTGTTTGTGCAAAAATCTGACACGTAGGCAATATAATGCCAAAACATATCCATAGTAGCTGTTTGATCTTCATTGTGCTTTCATACCTTTACAAGTCGATCTAAATCATATTGAAACCATAATCCAGTTATCTGTTAGTCCCCCTCTTCAATTCCGGCGGGCAACACGGAGATCTCGGCAGCACTCGTCCAGCCGTTTCTGTTGATTTCCTGCAAGGCTGTGAAGCGGAAGAATCGGGCGTTGACCGGAGCAAAAGAGACTTTCTGGAGACCGGGGTTGTTCCGAATGTTGCCAAACCGGCCTGAAGCGATAAGGGTGGTCCAAATGTCTCCAGCCAGGCCCGTTTCAAAGCGGTAACGTACAACGGTACCATTCGAGGCGCCATCCTGGCGTGGAAGATACGTGAACCCACCAATTCGGCGGGAAGTCCCTATATCAATGGTGATGAAATGCGGCAACTTCAGATCGTCATTCCAACGGGTATGCCAGTTCGTGGAGACGTTGTCATCGATCGCGTTGGCTGCGCCGTCGGCGCCCTGTTGGGTTTCCTGGCTGTCGACCTCGACGACTTTCCAACCCATGGGCGTCATTCCGGCGAAGGACTTTGAGCCCTCTATGCCGAGCTGACCCTGCGGTAACAGGCAAGCGGCCTGCACGGTGCCACCCAGCGGCATGGAAATCGGGGAGCTGTACACAGCCGAGTGGGCTGTCGGCGTAGAGCCATCAGTGGTATAGACCATCTCTAAACCGCCGTCGTTGCGTATGGTTACCATACCATTGGCGTCACGATCGGAAATCGCAGGAGGCAAGAAGGCCACAGGTTGCTTGAAGAGTCCGATTTCCGCCAGTGTCGGTTCCAGGCGTGAACCAATGATGCGGATGCGCACCTGGCTGGTGGTCACGGGCGATTTCAGCCGTATCAGCCGTTTGTGGCCGACAGTCGTCAGTTCGTCCGATGCGATGTGTTCGGCCGCAACCCATTCGGATCCGTTCCATGTTTCGATGGCAAAGGATTCGATTCTCTGGCCCCGATGATCGAGCGCTTCCTGCAACGAAACGACATCAAAGGTGACAGAAGCCGGAAGCATCAACGTCACTGCGCCACCGGTCTGGCCCGGTGCGGCTTCCCACCAGGTGTCGAGGTTTCCGTCCAACGCCAGCAACGCGCTGTTGGCGGCATTGGCCGTGTCGGCCGTGAGTTGGCCACCGTCGGCAAGGTCTGTGGCGAACGTTTCCTTGACCACCCGCGCCATCCGGCTCAAGGCTTCAAGCTGATCGTCCGGAACCAGACCCCGTGTGTCTAGAGACAGGTTAAAAATGAAGTTCCCGTTACGGCCGATCGACGAGTAATAGATATCCACCAACTGCGAGACGCTTCTGGGTTTCTTCCCGGGCGCCCAAAACCATTGGCCGTTGGCGAGAATGGTGACATTGGTTTCCGTCGGATACCACCAGAGATGCGAACCGGGGGTGAGTTTGGCGCGACTGCCGAGATCCCTGGCCGTCATGCCCGGCCACCTGAAGGTGTCGGGTGACATCGGCAGAGGAATGACACTCCATTCCGTGGTGCGACCATAGCCGGATTCCGTGCCGACCCAGCGCGCATCCGGCCCTTTGCCGAAGATGACCGCACCAGACTGCAAGCGACGGATCAAATCATACCACGCGGCATAGTTGTAGGTCTCTTTGACGCTGGGATCCGGGTTGGCCCCGTCAAACCAAACTTCCTGGACCGGCCCGTATTCGGTCAGCAATTCGTAGAGCTGATTCAGGAAATAGCGATTGTAATCATCAACCCTATAGGTATAGCTGCCAAAGCCTTGCGCCGGTGGGCGTCCTGATGCCGGATTCGATTGGAAACCGGCCGGGGCTGTGGGGATAGTCGAAAGTACCTGACTGCTGCCATTACCATAGTAGCCGGCTGGATTCTTCGGGTTAGTCTTTAACTGATAGAGATCGGCGGGTGACAGGTAAACACCCAACTTGATTCCGTACTTGCGTGCCGCGTCGGCAACCGCTCGTACCACGTCGCCTTTGCCATCCAACCAGGGACTCGACACCACCGAATGCTGCGTGTAACGGGTGGGCCACAGACACAAGCCATCGTGGTGCTTGCAAACGAGCACAATCATCTTTCCGCCGGCCTCTTTTATCGCACGGACCCATTGTTCGGCATCGAACGCCGTGGGATTGAACAATGACGGATCCTCACGACCGTTGCCCCACTCCACGCCTCTGAATACGTTCGGGCCGTAGTGCAGGAAGAAAATCCACTCGATGCGCATCCAGTCGGACTGATTGGGCCGAGGCAACACCTTCGCCGCTTTCTCGGCAATCACGGCATCAGAATCGCCCTCGGCAATCACCTGGAGTGTGGCATATGGAATTGGGCCGTTTGTAGTGTCTCCAGCAGCTTTATCCGTTGATGCGTTAGATGGAGGGAAAATGGCTGACGCGGTGAGCGTCGCTTTGGTTGACTTCAAACCCGGTGACGTCGCGGTCAATGTCATGACACCGGGTTGCTGTGTCGATTGTACAATCACCTGAGCCCATCCATTGAACACACTCCGTTTCCAGTTCTGAGCGGCATCGCCGATATAGGTGTCAGGTTCATGACATGAGGGATCACCGTTGCCGACGCCGATGATCTTGCCCGGACCGGTCAACGTAAAGGCGATTGCGTTGTCTGCGACCGGAACGACACGGCCTTGCGCGTCGAGAACCGCAACATTCACCACAGCGAGATCCGCGTTGTCTGAAACAAGCGCAGAACGGTCGGCGTCAAGTCGTATGGCGGCGGGAGCGTCCGTGGTTTCAACCACGGCCTCAATCGGCCGGCCATTGTGCATGCCTTTGGCCACGAGTCTGCCGGGCGCGTATTTGACCTTCCATTCGAGATGATGGTAGGGTCTCACGGTGTGCCTGCCTTGGGAAACGTCATTGAGAAAAAGCTCCACTTCCTGGCAGTTGCTAT
>CAYNQP010000122.1:0-8837 GCA_964399325.1 uncultured Pirellulales bacterium | reverse complement strand
ATCGACAAGTGGGCCATGCTCCAACTACAGAAGCTCGTCGCCGATGTCACGGAGGCCTATGACAACTTCGTGTTCCACCGTGTCTTCGCCCTGCTCTACAGCTTCTGCACGGTCCAGATGAGCAGCATCTACATGGACGTGCTCAAAGACCGCCTGTACTGCGACGGAAACGACAGCGTGTCACGGCGCAGCGCCCAGACTGGCATGCACGAGATCCTGGGGGCCTTGGTTCGCCTGTTGACGCCGATACTGGCACACACCGCCGAGGAGGCTTGGGAGGCGATGAAGTTCAAGCCCCAGGATTGCAGCAGCGTACACCTAGCCCTGATGCCCAAAGTCGATGAGACGCTCGACTACCAGGGCGAAGAACCGAAATGGCAAAAGCTGATGGGCCTGCGCGACCAGGTCCTGCGGGCCTTGGAAGGCTTGCGCCAGGACAAGACTATCGCCAGCAACCAGGAGGCGACGGTTACGCTGCGCGGCACCGACGAAGACGCCGCTGCCCTACAAGCCTTCGGCCTCGAAGCATTCGCAGCCTTGTGCATCGTCAGCGAAGTCCAGCTCGAGCCAGGCGCCGAATCAACGGGCGTGACGGTCGCCAAGAGCTCCCACACCAAGTGCCAGCGCTGCTGGAACTACTGGCCCACGGTCGGATCGGACAACGAGTACCCCGACGTGTGTAAGCGCTGCGCGGACGTCATAAAGGGGTAGTAGGCCGGAGGCGGGAGGCTGGAGGAAGAGCTACGCTTTGCGAAGCGCTCGCAGCAAACCGTTGAGCACCTTGGAAGTCTCAACACTAAGCGCTTGTAAGGATTCGTTCGTCTCCCTATTCAAGTAACCGAGACGGAAGCCAAGCGAGACCTGATACTCAACCTCGCGCGCCGACCCATAGGCCATATCAAGGAAACGAACGTAGTCCGATTTGGAGTGTCGCGCGCAACCTTCGACAATGTTGGAGGCGACGGAGACAGTCGCCCGGCGCAACTGCGAAGTCAGGCCAAACACCTCTTCTCTGGGAAACGTCTTCGTAGCCTTGTAGACATCCAAAGCCAGTTGATCAGCCAATTCGAACGCCCGCAGTTTCGTGTGATCTCGCATTCTCAAGCTCCTTGGATCTCAGGCTAAAGACCCCAACTTGCGTGTTCTCATATCCTGACATAGGCTTACGTGGACAGCAGTAGCCACCTGACCCGTCATCAAGAACAACGCTGGGGATACCCTGCAATGGCCAAGCCGAACTTCTGCAGCACAGGAAACACATCACGCTCTAGGTCACCGGTTGCGGCAACGGAGAACTCCACGCAAAACGAGTCTTCCCCCATATCATCAATCACCACGTGTTTCAGTTGAAGTCTCGTCATGAGTATGCCCAGGGCCGTCTTATTGAGGATTGAATAGCCAATTGAACTCTGCAACCATGATTGTCATTCCCGCGCAGGCGGGAATCCAGGCTTTCACGCGAGTTTCCTGGACCCCTGCCTCCGCAGGGGTGACAAGAGCGTGGCCAGACATCTTCATTTAGTTATTCAAAGGTCAATAAGATCGCTCTTATCGCCTTCAACGTACACCTGCCAACGACAGTCGTGAGCCTTTGAGCCAATCATGCTCTCCTCCTCGGAGATCTGTTCGGGTGTCACAGTTATATCGGTCTTCTTAAAGGCATCTGTTAGACGACTCATCAAGAGCACTTTCCGGGTCTTGGCGACGCGATCCCGAAACTCACAACGGAGCCAGTCATTCAAGACCGATTTGTCCCCCAGAGTCGTTCCATAGTCCGTGTCACGAGAGACGATAATTATGTCGCTCTTTGACCCCTTTGCGCAGTGAATGATCCATTCCCAGTTGATTGCATCGCCACAAGATGTGTCCGCAGACTTCCTTGGTGGGTAGCCCCTTACAAATCGCCTTCGAGCCAATCGGACTGCCCGATTGTATGCATTTCTTTTAGAGTCTGAGAGTGTCAGATGGTAGTCGCTGTCTGCCTGAAAGAGCCGTTGGAGGCATTGGTACACCGGGTCATGAGTCGTCGGATCAAGAAGAGCCCTTTCGAGACGCGTTTTGATTCGCTTCAACTGCGTTGTGATATCCTTCTGGCTCTTTGCGATCATCTCTGTAGGTTTTGCCTGTGCGAGAAACTTTGGAATGTGAGACACAAGATTGTTCGGCGCGCTGGGCAGTGCGTCCATTGCTTCTTTCCTGATGACAGCCTGACGGTTCTTCTTGTACTCCATCTCAACTTGGTCACTGGTTATGATTCGGTCGTGATTGTCATCAATCAGGCCGAGAATCGAGAGTTTGCCGTCACGCCCCGTGGCGCGGTAGAAATCAAGGAAGATATTCGTGTCAATAAATAGTAAGGGCGTCCTCATATCTGCCTATCCTCGCCATTGCAGCAGATTCTTCTCAACAAGGTCTTACCACGTATGACATATATCGGCCGTAAATGAGGCAAAATCCAGCAGTAAAACGGTTTTCCCTTGTCAGAGAGAAGCCCCAAGGAAGCCAGCCAGCCTCTGCGCAGTTCGAATCCTGCGGCCTCCCGCCTACGGTCTCCCGCCTGCAAGCTGTTCCACGACTTTGGCGTATGCCTCTTCGAGGGCAATGTGCTGAATCGCATGCTGGGGGTTGCGACTCTTGATGGCGAGACCTCTTGCGGCGACATCATGGGCAACAATGCATTCGGCGCGGCCATAGGGGCCGACTCGCAGGGGGTTCGACCAACTGAACATCATTACCAGTGGCCGGTTCAGCGCCGCGGCGACGTGCCCGGGGCCGGTGTCGTTGCTGACGACAATTTGGGCGGATCGAAGCACCTCGACAAGCTCGGGCAGGGACGTCCGACCGGCGAGGCTGGTGATGCGGCACTTGGCGTGACTACGTATCTGCTCAATCATGGCGCCTTCGGTGCGGCTTCCGGTAGCAATGACGGCAAGACCGTGATCGGCGGCAAGTCTGTCCGCCAAGGCGGCGAATCGCTCGGCGGGCCAGCACTTGCTGACTTGGGCCGAGCCTGGGATGAGGACCGCATATCGGTCGCGGTCCACGCCTTCACGCGAGAGCAGGTCGGCAGCGGTCTGGGCGGCGGCCGGTTTCTCCGGCAGGATGAATTCGACCTCCAGGTCCGTTCCTCCCATCGCCTCGATGAGTTTCATATAGTAGTCGACAACGTGGACCCACTCGGCGCGCACCGGCAGCGCCGTCGTATAGAAATGGTGGGCGAACTCTTGGCGCCAGACCGGCCCGAAGCGCTGCTTGCAGCCCGACAGCCAAGCCAGGGACGCCGTTCTGAAGAGCCCCTGCAAATCGAGCACGACGTCAAAACGGCGGCGACGCAGCCCGCCAATCAAGGAGACGAGCGTGCCGAAGGCACTCGGATGGTACCACGCTCTGCCCAAACGCTTGCGGTCGAACGGGATGATCTCGTTCACATGTGGGTGCCCCTTGATCAGCGGGGCGAACTCCGGACGGATCAGCCAGCTAATCCTCGCCTCGGGCCAATTCCTTCGCAGCGCCGACAACGCGGGCAGCGCCATCACGATGTCACCCAGGGAGCTGGGCTTGATCAGCAGAATGTTCATCCATGCGTTCGACACTGGCTACGGATTGTATGCGAGCGCGTCCGGCTTGGCAATCGGTCGACCCTGGAATACGGGGGCGTAAGCTGAGAATCCTCGTTGCACTTGCGAATCCGGGCCGGTAGGATCGACCATATGGCAGAGAAAGGCAGATACATCTACGAGTGGCCCCGGCCGATGGTGACGGCTGATGCGGCAGTGTTCAGCTTCGCCCGCGGCAAGGCCAGACTGTTGCTGATCAGGCGCAGAGATAATCCTTACCAGGGACATTGGGCCATCCCCGGCGGATTCGTCGAAATCGACGAAGAACTGGAGGATGCCGTGGTGCGCGAGCTGGCTGAAGAAACCGGGCTGACGAATGTGTCGCTCGAACAGATGCGCACCTTCGGCACCGTCGGCCGTGACCCGCGCGGACGCACAATCACGGTGGTCTTTACGGGAATCGCCGGAGCGGGACAGACCGCCGTCAAAGGGGGTGACGATGCGGCCGATGCACGCTGGTTCGACATCGACCACCTACCGGAGAATATGGCCTTCGACCATGCCATCATCGCGCGCTTCGCCATCCGCAAACTCAAACGCAAGAAAGCCTACCACGCGCTCGCCGCCGAACGCCGCAGGTAGCCGGATCAAATGGCGGAGAACGTCAGGACATTGTCATGCTGAGCAAGGTGAAGCATCTGGGCAAAGAGATGCGATTCGCGTTTGTTCGTGTTCGCTACCCGTTGGCGCCGTCTGTAGCTTTCTTCAACTGCTGGTTGAACAGCTTCAATTGCGTAGTGATAGCGCCAAGGGCCCATTCGATATAGTGCAAACTGTGAACCGGCTTGTGATGGCGTTCGTCCGTTAGCCCGCGCTGGACGGCGTGCACAAAACGCCCGATGGTCGGCGCGCTGATTTGCGTGGGCTGATGCGCCCATTGCTTTAGCTCCTGGTACTGCCGGCGCAGCCGTGGATCGGCCCGAAGCTGTTCGGCGTTGAGATAGTCACCCGGATTCAACGCAAGCTGCAGGCCCTTGAGGCACAAGATCAATGGCTCGTAATTTGCTCTCTTCTCCAGGCGGATGAACTTGTACTGCTGGATGTAGGTGGTTGCCTGCAACGGAGGCTTGTTGGCGATCTCGTCGCCTCCGAGGAACCAGTTGCGCCGGCTGCGATGGGCGAAAACCAGCTCTTCACCCACATCGGACCGCGTGATCTCATCCTGGCCCATACGCGAGACCCACAGCCCGCCGGGCTTGACCTCCGACCCACCTCCCAGAGCCAGCAGGCACTTGACAAAACCCAGCGGCAGGATCGTCTGGTTGTTGATCTGGTTCTTCAGCAACTGGAACGACAAGTGCAGGCTATGCGGGCGGACCTGAAAGAAGGTGACCATCTCCTGGATCAACTGGTTGAGCAGCCAGGGATCGCTCGTCGCCGGGCGCGACAGCTCTCCGGCAATGCTCAGCCTGCCGGGGGCAAGTTCGAGAAAGCCCGAACGACGCGCCCGCTCCCCCGTCCCCGTGTGGTCGTCAACGTATCCGCCGAGCTTCCAGCACAAAACGTCGAGGTCGAAATCGTAGAAGTACTTGAACGCGTCGTACGAAGGATCGGCCGCCTTGGCCGCACTTCGGTAAGGCTCTATCGTGGCCGGCCCGAGGTTGCTCAGTTCCAACTCGAAACCCAAGGGAATCAGCCCCGGCTGCAGGTTCGATCGAATTCGAGCCAGATGCGCCTCAGCCACGCGGGAGTCAAAGATGCTCTTGGACGCGCGCACGGCGTACTTGACGTAGTCAATCAGATCGTACTTCTCATACGGCATCGTCTCCATGAACCGCCCGATCAGCATGTCCACAACGCGGCTGTTGGTGTTGATGATCTGCAAAGCCGCCAGGATGCTGACCGACCGCGCATAATACCGCTCAGAGTTGCGCATGTGCTCCAGTTTGAAGCGAAAACGGCTTTGAATCTGCTGCTCGATCTGGTTGAGCAGGACCTGCCGGACGACGAGGATGGCATAGTTGCGAAGGTACGGTTGAGCCTTTGAATCGCCCAGAAGGTGCCGGATGCTGGGACGGGGTCGATCCAATTCACGTTCCAGGTAGTAGTCGGGCACCGCATCGCTATGATAATGCGTCATCACGAGGTCCCGTTCCGTTGTCCCCAGTAGCTCGCGTTGAGCCTGACGTTCGATCTCGGCGTCGGCGGTGCGTTCGCCCGGTCGCGTCCGTCTTTTGAGAAACCGCTCGATGCGCTTGCGAAGCCACAGCTCGTGGATCAAGTTGACGTGAAATCGGTCGCCAAAGTGTTTTCGCATCGACTCCGTCGTCACGAGGTAAGCCTGTGCCTCGACCGTTCCGCTGGCGATGTGGACCTGGACGGTTTCCCTCTGGTAGCGTTTTCCCTCATATCGGTCGATCTCCGCCAGTGCCGACAGCGGGACGTCGCGAACGACCAGACCTTCGATTTTCGCATTCGGGGTTTTAACGGCATACCAGTAGACGTTGTCCGGACTGATCCTGCGATGGTCCGGCAGAAAGGCGGGTTCGGCCAGGAGTGTCTTATTGTCGAGCTTCGAGGGTTTTCGTGCAAAGCTGAAGCCGCTCACCGACTGAAAGATCCTGCTGTCGCGAAGAGACCCATAGATGAAGATGTTTGTCTTTTGCCTATGCATAGCTGCATCAACCGCATCGAGGCGTGATCTGCCTCAACGCTCTCATTCTTCGTTCAGAATACGGCGGCGCAGCTTCAGGAGTTCCTTGAAGGCCCGCAGGATCACCCGGGGATTGGCACCGGTCGGTTGGCCCGCCGTTCGGGGATAGTGGTGCACACCCTTCTGAGTAATTCGATAGCCTTGGCGTGCGATGCGCGCCAGGATTTCCGTATCGATCAACGCCCCGGTGCTCTCCATCTTGATATGGTCGAAAATCGCCCGCTGGTAGAGCTTGAAGGCACAGTCTATATCGCGGATGTTCAGGGAGAATATCATGCAAGTAATCTTGGTCCAGAGCCGGCCCGCCATCCTTCGCAGGACGTTGTCCTGACGATTTATCCGATAGCAGCTTACCACGTCATGGTCGGTCATGAGCGGCAGCAATACAGGCATCTCACGTATGTCGAACTGCCCATCGCCGTCCGTGTAGAAGACCAGGTCCTTGGTCGCTGCCTTGAACCCCGACTGCAGCGCCGCACCGTAGCCAAGATTGCGAGGGTGGTGGATCGCGCGGATGCGACCGTTCCCTGCCACCATCGCGTCGGCGATCTGCCCCGTGTCATCGGTGCTGCCGTCATCGACGACGATGATCTCATAATCGGCGTGCAGGTTCTCAAGCACGTCCAGCGCCCCTTCCACGACGCGCGCCATGTTTTCCTGCTCGTTGTAGCAAGGGAAGAACACCGTGATGGAAACAGCAGATTGCAGGTCGCGTCCCGGTCCTGCGGGCTTGCCCGCGTCGGCCATAGTTCACCACCTCTTCTTCTCGGAGATGTAGTCTCTCTCCTCAATATACTGGTTCATCCGGTTCGTAAAAGCATCAGCTTCCTCGATGTTGCCCCGGACTTGCGCCGCACGTCCCAGTTGAAGCAGTGCCAGCCGTGCGGCCTCGAGTCGGAGATTGTAGCCATCCGCGCGCCTGTACTGTTCCCTATTCGCCTCGAAATCGTCGACGTACGCCCGACAGACATCGTCAACTTGCGGCCGGAGCTCCGGAGACTGTGCCGCGATAACCAGGAGATCCAACATCGGGGCAGGCGACGGATTCAGGTCAAGCGCCTTGGTCAGCAGGTCGAACCCTCGCTTCTTCTGCACTGTGTCCTGGAATAGCAGCAGATTGTGCCCCAGCGCAAAGTCGGCGGAATACTCATCGGGGTACACCGTAGCACCGGTGAATATCTCTTCAAAGAGCTTTCTGCCCTTCTCGGTTCTGACGTTTACGTACAGGCGCTGCTTGTTGTTCAGGAAGGCAATCCGCCACGCGGTGCTGTAATCGAGCCCGGTGACAAAGGGCTTGTTGAACTGATTGGCGGGCATGAGGATGACCCACACGTTGTATTTCTCAAGTGTGTTGGCTACCCAGTCTCCGACTTCCATGTAGTCTTGGCCGGTCAATTTCGTGCCGGATCGGGCCGATCTCTCGACGGCAGGCCCGCCCGTTATGATTTCGGTCCACACATCGAAAATGTTGCGATCGTAGGCCGCCTGGGCTCGACCGTCCATGAACAACTGCAGGGGCGTCCTGCCGGTATTGGGATCGGGAGTCTGTCCCCAAGCAACGAACCCCCCTTCTGTCCAATAGTTGAACATATTGCCGCTAAGGTGGTTATCGCGGATGAACTGGCAGGCATAGAATGGCTTCGCGTCCGAAGCCGTCATGCGCATGAAGATCGACGTAAACTTGGTGTCCTGCGGCCAGTAGTCCAGGTAGACCCGTTTGAACGTGAGCTCGACCCACACGCCAAATCCAATGGCCGTACCGGACAGCAACAGCAGCGCGACCCCGCACGCCGGCCGGACAAAGGTACGGTAGCTGGACCCCTCTTCCCGGGCCTTCTCCTGTTTCCGTCCGTCAGACAATGAGAACACGGCAGCAAGCGGAAACGCCGCGAACGCCAGCACGACGCCCATCATCGTCAGCCAGACACGCGGCTGGACGAGATTCGAATGCCCCGGCACCGGGAGGAAGAGCCAAGGCCAGAAGACCACGCGCCAGAACAGCAAGATCACCAGAGCCCCACCCAATCCGAGCACGAGCCCCCGACCCACCGCTGGTTCGAGGCCCAATCCCAGCGTCCTTTCGCGCTGACGCAGATTGGTGAGGGTCAATACGAACGTCACGATCTGCTGGACCAGTAGAGCCATGATCGGGCACGCCGTATAGCCAGCGACCGGGATGAAGCGCCGCGAGCGGATCGCCATGTAGATGGTCATGGCGGCAATGACGAGCAGGGCCAGATCCATCGGGGGCCAAACGAAGCTACGGACGGCGTTTGCCTCTTTCTTGGTCGGTGGATTCACCGCGCGAACGGTGCGAACGAGAACGACCGTCCATGCCAGCAGGCACAACCACGCAGTGGCGTACATCACCAGGAACGGTATGGCGGTGCCGACAGGATTGGTCCAGTCAAAGGCCCGGTGCCACTCGTGGACGTCGCGCCAACGCTCGGCGTGCTTGCTGAAGCTGATAATGAATGTGTGCGTCAGGTTCGTCAGATGAAACGGATTGAAGACAACCATCGCCACGAACGCCACTATCCCGGCCGCAACCGTGTGCACGATGGCTT
>CAYNQP010000121.1:4826-9065 GCA_964399325.1 uncultured Pirellulales bacterium | reverse complement strand
ACCGATATGTCCGAGGAGGTCGAGAACGGGACCGAGCGGCCCCGTTGGGTTGAGGTGCGTTTCGACCGCCAGACCGTAGGACAGACAAGGCTCTCTCCGTTCGAGTTCCAGGAGCGTGTGTGGAATGCCTCCAAGAAGCAGGAGGCGGTGAAGTATGCGGTCGTGCAGTACCCTATTGTACCCGCCTATGGGCTGACCGTTCACAAATCTCAAGGCATGACCTTGGACGTGGTCAACGTCGACGGCTCACGCGTCAATTTCGTGCCGGGCCACGTCTACGTCGCCTTGAGCCGCGCGCGGACCTTCAACGGCATCCGCCTGCGCAACGCCGAGGGCCTCAGCGCCTACCACGACCCCGCGGTGGTGCAGTACTACAAGAGAGCCAGACGCTTCGGGCCGGCGCCTCGGACTTCTGATTGACAGTCAACGCGGGGTGATCCCAGCCGAGGGCGGCTGGGCTACATCGAACGAATCGAAGATCTGTCTGATCTTTTCGGCGCGGAGCCGGCGCAGCGCATCGGGCAGGTCTCTCTCGCGCAGCATGAACTCGATGAAATACCGGTTCGCGCCCTCGCCCACCGGAATGCTGATCTTGCCCACGTAGTCGTCGCCTGACGGTGCCCCGACCGTCGGGGACGAGGTTCCGGCCCCGCTGGGTCGTGTGGGCGTCGCAGAGGAAGGCATTTGGGCAGTCCGCGCGGACGGTCCGGACACCTCATAGGAGCCGCGCTCGTAGTTGACCGTGCCGACCTGTCCCCCGAGCGCACGGGTGACCCGATTCAACGCCTCGCGCACGGTCACGTTGAGCGCGTCCAGCGTAATCTTCTGGTGGAGCCAGCCCTTGTCGACCCAGGGTCTGTCCTGGCCCACGATTTCCAGGCGTATGTTGGCCATTCCCGCCAGCTTCCTCAAGACAGCCAGCCCTTCTTCGTCCTGGAACGAGGCGTCCACGACCTGGCCGAACAGGGCCTTCCCATCGTCGAAACGTCCCATGATGCGAATCTGGACCGGCTGGTCGGGGAACTCAGCCACCGAGATGAACCAGACCAAACCGTCCCTACTGCCCACGGTCTCTTCCAGAATCGTGGCCAGCGTCACGGGCGTCGCAGGCGACGTGGACGAGACATCCTTGTCCGAAGACGGGCTCCGCTCTGCGATAATCGCAATGACGCGAACAACGTTCTCGAATTCGTCCAAGGGAAACACGGTTGCCGGCTCACCGGCCAGTTGGTTTATCACGCTCTGTGAGAACGAACGGCTTCGGGCGGTGGCGCTGAGCCGCACTTGGTTGGTGTAGATGTTCTTGAGCAGTCTCAGCAGTTGGGGCGTAGGCCGGCCCAGGATGTGGCGCAGTTCCGGTCGAGGCAGAACCACGACGGACCGGTTCCCGACGGCGTAGCGCAGGAAAAATTCATTAAGCATCTGTTCGAGGCCCTCACCCAATTGCCCTTCCAGTGTCACCGAAAGGCGCGTTTCTCCTCCGGCGGGCAATTTCCAGACCGCCTCATCGGACAGCTCGATCGTGACGCCCGCCTGTTTGGCGATCTGGTCCAGAGCGTCCTCCATCGTGACATCGGCCAATTCGATCTTGATGTCCTGCTTGAGCTTCTCCTGTAGTGCAGCGCTATCGGCGCTGACTATCCCGGCCACCAGAGCTATCACGACCACCGCCGAAACGAGTCTCTTGCAGATATTTGCATTCATGGTATTTCCCTCACAATGGAATAGGCCAGTTAGAATAGACACGGGATATTCGTCCCATCGCTGTTGCGGGCGTTCCCACTTGACGAAGGCGCGCGTCTGGCGACGAGGCACCAACTCGGTTGCGTTTGTTTGTCCTGTTGCGGCCCGCTGGAGTCCATGAGCGTGACTTCACATCGCACGACCACTTCACCACTCCTGTTGTCACCAAGAACGACGATCGCCGTACCCGCTCCGCGCGCAGGCTCCTGAATCGAAACGGTGGCCCGGCCTTCGGAACGGCTCGTGGGACGACTCGGCTCACGCAGCCTCATCACGACCGCCACCAGCACACCCGCCGTCAAGACGAGTCCCGCGGCAACCGCCAGCGACCCGATGTATTTCGTCCGAGACCGACGCCGAAGCCCCGCTGTGGCCAGCCGCTTCAGGACGGCCTCATTGAATCGGTCCCAGTCGATGCGGGCCAACTGCCCTTCGACATTCGCCTGCAACAGTCTGTCGATGTCGCGGTTGTCTTCATTCATTCCAAGTGCTCTCTCAACAAGACACGCAGCTTCTGCCTGGCGCGATACACATGCCAGCGGACGGCCTCAGCCGAGCAGCCCATGATGCCGGCCGCCTCTTGATGGGTCAGGCCGTCGAGCCCGAACAGCGTGATGGCCTTCGCCTCTTTCTCGGTCAGCTTCAGCATCGCCTGTTTGACCGCCGCTCGAAGGTCATGGGCCTGTTCGACCTCCTCCGGACGCTGCCCAGGTCTTCGGGCTTCATGCCATCGCGAGAGCTTCAGGAAACTGGCTCGTCGTCGTTGGGCTCGCTGCCGATCGATTGCCTCGTTCGCAACGACCTTCAGCAACCAGGCCCGGAACCGTCCCGGTAATCGTAAGCGGTCGAGATGCAGGTAGGCTCGGACAAACGCCTCCTGGACCACCTCGGCCGCGTCGTTCGCATCACCCAGGACCCCCGTCGCCAGACGCAGGGCCTGTTCCTGGTACAGACGCACAAGCCCCCCGAAGGCCACTTTATCCCCCGCCTGAGACGCCTTCACCAGCTTGACAGTTTCGCTTTGCCTCTGGTCGTGATCCGTCATTCAGATGTTTCTCCACCTCTACAGACGTACCGATTCTGCGGCACGTTAGGCCATTGTAAAGAGAATCTGCGAAAAAGGCGGAATGGAAGGGCGCCGCGGAGCTTACTTGATGTCAGCGATGTCGTTCTGCGGCTCGCCGACAAGGTAGATGCGGTTCTTGCCGCGGCGTTTGGCGTCAAGCAACGCTGAGTCGGCTCGCTCGAACAGCTCCTGGACGGTCGCGCCATCTCGTGGGAAGCTCGCCAAGCCTCCGCTGATGGTGAGCACGCCCTGGCCCTCCGGACCCAACAGGGCCAGCTCGGCGTTGCCGAATTCCTTCTGGAATCGCTTGGCGATGAAAATCGCCTCGGTGGGATGCTCGGCCTCAGCCGAGCGTCTGTCCTGATCCGCATCCGCCGGTCGGCAACGCGGGTCGTCCCAGAAGACCACAGCGAACTCGTCCCCGCCGATGCGCGCCACGACATCGTGCGGCCGGCAGGAACGCTGCATCAGGATGGCAGCCTGTTTGAGGATCTCATCCCCGGTCAGATGGCCGTAGACATCGTTGTAGTGTTTGAAATTGTCGATGTCGAAGACCAGGAGGGTGACGCGTCCAGCGCCGGGCCGGGCACGCTCCAGGACCTGCCGGGCGAACTCTCGGACATAACGACGGTTCTTCAATCCGGTTAGATCGTCCGTCGTGGCCAGCCATTCGAGATGTCGTATTCTCGCGGCCAAAACGGCAGGATCACCTGGGGTCTTTTGCAGAACCGCAAGATCTTGCGGAGACGCAAAATACTGCGTCTCTACGGGAGCGAGGCCGCTGTCAATCTGAACACCGCTGCACAGGCTCGCCAGGGTCGTTGGACAGATCAGATAGCCATCGACAACCTTCTCCTGGCCACTCTCGGATTCCGCCAAACCGCGGGCCATCGGCTCTTCGTACATCCGGGCCAACAGGATGATTCGCGCCTTGGTGCCTTTGCGCAGCGCCTTCAGGGCCGCGGCAAGCTGGCCGGCCAAGCCAGCCATCACAACGCCGACAACGTCATAGTCCTCTCTGGCCGCGGCGTCGATCGCGTCAAGGATGTTCGCCTGCACGACACAGCCGTACCGACCCGCGCCTCCGGTGTCCATAAGGGCCATGTGGATGTCGCCCACCAACAAGACCTTGCCGGCGCCCTCCTGCGGAGATGTCATGTCCCCGGCGCTACTCATCAGCCCCACGTCCCAACAATGCGTTCAATTCCGCTTCGGTGGCTCGAAACTCCTCGCCCACGAGCCCCCGAGCGCCAAGCCCACCAGAGTGACATATGCGACGGGCGAGCCAGTCTGCCAGGATCGGCTCGATCTCCTCGACCTGAGTGACCATCAACACTCCTGCCCGAAGGGCAACCAGGACGTCACGTTGCCCGACAGAGACCTCCTGGCCCAGCAGGCAACAGCATCGAGCCCCAGTCCGCGCCGCCAAG
>CAYNQP010000121.1:0-4816 GCA_964399325.1 uncultured Pirellulales bacterium | reverse complement strand
GACGTCTCGGCGGCCTTGGGCGGCCAATTCCACCACGGCCGAATAGACGTCGTCACATCGAGTGACACTCACGTCGTATTCACACGCCAGACGCAACGCCCGCGCAACAAAATCATCGCGCGCATGACCCACCACAATAATGCACGGATGACGAGCCGAATCACCTTCCACCATGTATGCAGCTCCCCTGCCTACCCGTCTATGGACAAGCCACCGCTCAAGATTCCACGGGCCTGCCAATCTCCATGTTAGCAGAAGTTGTGCGAAAGGTCAACTTAAACAGACATGAAGCGGACCCACACCCGAGGCCCGCTCGCGCTTCGCGCCGACTATTCAGGTTTCGGCAAACCCTCCAGATTCCTCTTGACCTGCTCGGCATAGAAATTATCCGGGTATAGGACCAGGAAACTTGTCAGCATGTCTCGCGCATCGGCCAGGAGCTTCCTCTTCTCACGATTCGAATCATCCTCCCGCTGCCAAAGGCCGATTTTCAGACGCGTCAGCTCATAAAGCGCCTTCATGCCCCCATCAGTGCTTGGGTACTCTTGATTCAACAGGGCCAGGCGTTCCGCCCGGCGCTCGTCATCGGGAATGAACTTTGCGAGCGCCAGCAGAATGTTATCGCGCAATCCATCCGTCTGGCTGACATTGGCGAGCAGCGCCTCAAGCTGGCCCTTGTAGTCGAGGCTGTGGGGGTTCAGACTCACAAATCTGGCCAAGCGGTCGGCCGCCCCTTCTTCGCTGGTTCGATTTTCCTCGCCAATCAGTGTTTGGAGTTCGTATATCCGCCTCTGCAGTTCATGCAGCTTGACCGGGGTCATCACCGTCTCGGCAGGAGGCCGGAACGCGCTATACAATGACTCCGAACGAAGCGAGGCCTCTTCCCGCTCGCCAAGCTGCTGCTGCACCATAGCCTGGGCCTGATCGAGAAACGTGCCGGCCTGGCTGAAGCGACCGCGACCCGCGAGATGCTTGGCGATGCGCCACCTTGCCTCGGCCGATTCCGGCGCCGATTGGTAGTCCCGGTATAAGGCAAACCACAACTCGCCCGAGCGCTCGTGCGGGTAGTCACTGTAGAAATGCAGCATTTCTTCCTGACGAATCAGCGGAAGGTCGGGGCCGTACTCACTCAGCAGCGCCTTGTAATAGAGGGCGATCGCCATTTGCCGGCTCGTGGATCGCCGCGCTACGATCTCCTCGTGCAACGCATCCGGCATCCACCACGACTGCTGTGGGTTGATGAACCGGTCGTACTGCCTATTCAGTACGTCGCGCTTGTCCTGATATTTCAGATCATCCGGGATGACATCGGCAAACCATCTCGGCCAGCGATCATCCCGGTTCAACTGAATCTGAATCTCTCTCTTCAAGTCCTCCCGCAACGGGATCGGATCCGTAGGCAGGAACAACCCCGTCAGCGTCTTACGCGTAGCCGGGTCCAGGATGGCCTGATCGATAACCTCACGGATACTGTGGTCATGGAATTCGGCCACTTCTTCCGGATTGTTGTCGGCGATGTAGAACTGGTAATCAAGCTCGTCGAATCCTATTTTCCATTCGAACACCCCCATCGCCAGCAACAGCGTGGTCGTGGCAAAAATCCAGTTCAACCCGGGCCGGTACCGCGTGTAGTGACCGATACCCAGCACTAATCCGGCGATCGTCAGTCCCACGATCCAGGCCCAGATCCAGGGGGCAAAAGAGAACCCCCATTCGAGCGGTTCCATCCCGCGCGGCGCCCCCAAAAATCCCCAGTAGAGCAATTGAGGCGATGTACACAGCGCAATGGCAATAATCCGAGACCGGAACCGCAGGGGCCGGCACGCCACGGCGAAACAGCTCACGAGAAGTGACAGCGCAAAACCGGGAAGATTCGCGAGAAAGAAGACCGCGAGCACAAAAATGAAGCTGTGCCCAAAACTCATCAACTGCGAGACCAGGATGGGCATGACGGACAGAATGCCCATCAGCAGTCCGAGAACAACGATCTGCCACGGATACTCGAAGATGCTGGCGCCACCGATGGTCGCCTGGCCCAAATGCCAGAAATCGGGGGCTTTCTGCGATTCGAGATCAAAGGCCCAGAAGGTGCCCGTGACGATACGGGACCACACGAGGCACGTGACGCAAAACGCGATCACCGCCAGCAGCCAGCAACGCTGCACATTGGCATGGCTATAGTGCAGCGTGGGCCCAACGGTCAGAAAGGACTTGGACGCCTTGGGCGCCTTTTCCGTCTCTTTGCCTTCGATCATGGAGAAATCGTCCGACCCGCATTTGCCCTGTGGCGCCGCCAGCGAGTCCCCTTGCCCCTATGGCGCAAGCACGTGACTACGTTCCTTCCCCGCTGCTCGCCAGATACTCAATCTGTTCCGGCGTCAGTTTGTCGATTCCGATTGACATCGCCCGCAATTTCAATCGGCAAACCTGCTCCTCGATCTCCATCGGAACCTCGTGCACCTTGACGGCCAGCTTGCCGGCGTGCTTGAGAACATACTCGGCCTGCAGCGCCTGCGTGGCAAAGCTCATATCCATCACACACGCCGGGTGCCCCTCCGCCGCCGCAAGGTTGATCAGTCTCCCCTCTCCCAGGAGATAGATGCTCTTGCTCTTGCTGATCACGTATTCGTCAACGCACCGTCGCACGTCGTGGTTGACCTTCTTGCTCATCTTTTTCAAGCCGGGGATGTCGATCTCGACGTTGAAATGTCCGCTATTGGCCACGGTGGCCCGATGCTTCATTCGTCGGAAATGCTCCGGCCGAAGCACATGTTTATTGCCCGTCAGGGTCACGAATAGATCGCCTACCTTGGCTGCTTCCGCCATCGGCATGACCTGAAAACCATCCATCGCCGCTTCCAGGGCCTTGACGACATCAACCTCGGTAACAATCACAATGGCGCCCATGCCGCGAGCCCGCATGGCGAGACCCCGTCCGCACCAGCCGTAGCCGGCGACAACGACACGGCTGCCTGCCAGCAGGTAATCGGTCGCGCGAATGATCCCGTCGACGGTGGATTGCCCGGTGCCGTACCGATTGTCGAACAAGTGCTTGCTCTTGGCATCGTTCACCGCAATGACCGGGAAGTTGAGCTTTCCCTGTTTCGCCATCGCCCGCAAGCGGATGACGCCGGTCGTCGTCTCCTCCATGCTGGCAATCACGCGGCCGGCATCCTTCTTCTTCTTGGTGTGCATCTCGTTGACCAGATCGGCACCGTCGTCAAAGGTAACAACCGGCTTATGGTCAATCGCCGCATTGATGTGTTCATAATAAGTAGCGCGGTTCTCCCCTCGAATGGAAAACACCGGGATCCCAAAATCCTTCACCAGCGATGCCGCCACATCGTCCTGCGTGCTCAGCGGGTTGGACGCGCACAGGACCGCATTCGCGCCGCCGGCTTTCAGGGTGCGCATCAGATTGGCGGTCTCAGCGGTCACGTGTAAACATGCCGAGATGTTCTTGCCCTTGAGCGGCTTGTTCTTGGCGAAGCGGTTCCGAATCGCCGCCAGCACCGGCATGTCGTTATCGGCCCAAAGAATCCGTTTCTTCCCTTCGGGGGCCAGATTCAGATCTGCTACATCATACTTCATCCGTCAGTCCTTTCAAATCTCCGTTCAAACATGGGATTTTATGTCAGGTACGGTTTCGCTGCAACCTTCTTTTTGGCCGGCCCGGAGGTAGCAGACCAGCGGCAGTCCGTTCGGCGACGCCGGCCGAAACCGACCCTCTGTCAAGGTTGGGCCGCCGAACGTCTGCTCAGGAACTGCTGCACGCTCTTTATGCGAACGTCAAAATCCGGATGGGTGGAGAGGTATTGCCCGAGGCTGAGGGGGTCGGAAGACTCGTTCAACTCGGCCAGATGCGTAAACAATTCGACGCCGCTGCGGGGGTCGAAACCGGCCGCACCCATTAGCCGGACAGCCAACCGGTCGGCATCCAGCTCCTGGTCGCGTGAATAGGCCGTCTCAAGGAACCGTACGCCCACGCGGCGCAACCAGGGCCCCAGTACGCCCCGCATGGGCGTAACCTGCGAAACCGCCGAGATGGCTGAGTTGGCTACGATCCGCTCCATCGCATGGCCACTGATCACATGGCCCATCTCGTGGGCCAGGATGAAGGCAATTTGATCTGCGTCCGCCTGACAGAGTGCCAGAATGGAGCGACTGACAAATATGAACCCTCCGGGCAGGGCGAAGGCGTTGGGCTCGCCCGCCTGAAAGGCGTCGAAATGAAAAGACCGCAACTTGTTCGCCACCCGCGCCGAAAGCCGGCAGCCGATGTCGTCCAGGGTCTGCCTGGTCCTTGGATCCCGATCAAGCTGGAGTTGAGTGCGGGCCTCCTGGGCTAGATCCAGACCAACGCGATGTTCGAGCTGGATGGCGTCGGCTTCAGTCCCGGTCAGTGACTCCCAGACCCATTTGGCCTTGCGAACCTTTGGCCCGACTTTCTTGCCTAGATTATAGAAGAGGCCCTTGGCCATACCCTTCTTGTCCACTCTGAGTGAGCATCCTTCATCTTATCTTGAGACGTCGCGTTCTGCACCCTCTCTGGCCACTCTCTGCGGTCACTATAGCATCGCAACAGCCGACAATCAAAGCTAAAGGCAATGAACGGTCACCACGGCCCAAGACGCAGGTATATTATAGGGCCTCGCTTGACGATGGGGATTGGCAACCGATCTGGCTTGAAGCAGGCAGGGAGACACCTGTTAAAAGGGGTGAAGATTCGGGCAATTCGGGAAAGCATCGAGCTTGACAATGAGCCGTACTGTCTTATAATATAGTATTGCAAGGGTTTGTTTCTGCGAGTCTTATG
>CAYNQP010000120.1:0-9099 GCA_964399325.1 uncultured Pirellulales bacterium | reverse complement strand
AATATCTCGTCGATCGTCGTTCGACCTGTCTGCAGATGCCGGAACCCGTCGTCGCGAAGACTCATCATGCCCTGCTTGGCGGACGCCAGGCGAAGGTCGCGGGGCGAGGCGTTCTCGAGGATGAGGGCGCGAACATCATCGGTGACGACCATCATCTCAAAGATGCCCATACGGCCGCGGTAACCGGTCCCCTGGCAGTGCCGGCAACCTTGCCCTCGGTAGAGCGTCGCGGGCAGCTTGTCGCCCAAGCGGCGCCGAAGCGGCGCGACCTCACTCTCGGGTATCGGTTCCTTGCATTCCGAGCAGATCACGCGCACGAGACGCTGGGCCACAACCGCCTCCAGGGAGGAAGCCACGAGATAAGGCTCAATCCCCATGTCCACGAGACGGGTCAGGGCCGTGGGGGCATCGTTTGTGTGCAGGGTTGAGAAGACGAGGTGGCCGGTCAGAGACGCTTGAATCGCGATCTCCGCCGTCTCGACGTCACGAATTTCGCCGATGAGAACCACATCGGGGTCGTGTCGCAAAATCGACCGAAGTCCACTCGCAAAGGTCAAACCCGCCTTGCGTGAGACTTGTATCTGATTGATGCCGTGAAGTTGATATTCGATAGGGTCTTCGATCGTGATGATTTTGCGCTGAATGTCGTTGATCTGCGAGAGCCCGGCATAGAGCGTGGTCGTTTTGCCGCTGCCGGTCGGGCCCGTGACCAGGATGATGCCGTGGGGCCGTTCAAGGATTACTTTGGTGACCTTCATATCGCGGTCGGACATTCCGAGCTTGTTCAGTCCCAGCAAGACGCTCGACCGGTCGAGCAGACGCAGCACGATCGCCTCGCCGTACAGCATCGGGATTACCGACACACGCACGTCGATTTCGTGGTCGGCGATGCGAATCTTGATGCGGCCGTCCTGGGGAACGCGCTTCTCAGCGATATCGAGCTTGCTCAAGATCTTTAGACGCGAGACAATTGCGGCCTGGAACTGCTTGACCTCGGGCGCCACCAGCGCTTCCTGCAGGACCCCGTCGATGCGATAGCGAACCCGCAGGCTCTCTTCGAAGGGCTCAATGTGTACGTCGGTGGCCCGCAGCTCGATGGCCTCGGTGAGGATCTGATTGACGAACCGGATGATCGAGGCGCCTTCGGCGGCGTCGGTCAGGTCCATGTCGTCGTCGGAGTCCGTATCGATCACCTGCAAGCCGTTTTCTCCGGCCTCGGAAATCATCGACTGGACCGTATCGGCGCCGACACCCAGATACCGCTTCATACATCGGTCGATCTCCGCCAACGGGGCCAATCCCAACTGGAAGTCCCGGCCGGTCGCCAGACGCAGCTCGTCAATGGCCGACGTGTCGAACGGATTGTTCGTGACGACGAACACCTTGCCCTCTCCGTCTTGGACAGGCATGACGTGCTTGTCCAAAAGGATGCGGGCGGGGAACTGAGCCAGGAACTCCTTCGAGAACTCGTGCTGCTCGATCTCCACATAGGGAAGTCCGAACTCACGGGTCCAGAAGCGGAGCATCGGCTCTTCGGCTAATCCACAGGCCGCGAAGGCCCGGGTGGGCGGCTCGCCGCTGGCGAGCAACCCATTGATTCCCCGGGCCGCGGATTCGTCGATCAGCCCCTGTTCTACCATTCTTTCTACTAATGCATTCATGGGGCCGGCCAAGTCTTAGTCTAACAATCCCATAATCACGCAACGAGCTTCTTGAGGCAGAGAGAGCGCCTTTCGCAGATCAGCCTGCGCGGTTGCCAGTTCCTGCTTGGCTTTCTCTTTCGCCTGACGCAGTGCGGTCAGTTGCGTCTTGATCGCATCGGTTGACGGCGATGCGCTGTCCAGCGTGGTCTGCAGAGCCTCAGTTGCTTTCTGAACAGCCGTTAGCTCAGCGTCCTGGGCGCCCATCATGCCCATGCCGCCGCGACCGCCGCGACCGCCACGACCGCCGCGACCAAACATGCCGCCACCGGCGTTAACGCCGCGGCTGAGAGTCTGGACCTTGGTAATGCGAGGTCCCAGAACCTTCCACTCCTCAGCAGTGATGCCCAGTTGTTCCTGCGTACGCTGCGCCATCATCTGCTGCATCTGCTGAGGATCCATGCCACCGAAACCGCCGCCGCCACCGAAACCGCCACCGCCGCCACCGCCACCGCCGGGCTGTGCGACAGCCATGCTTACCGCCAGGAGAGCGACAAGGCCGCCCAAGGCACTGATGCCGATCACTTTTCTTAACATCTTTGTCTCCTTTCAACTAAGACCAAACCACACTACTTGGATACGTTTCAGGACTCAGCGAGAGCCCTGCTCCTACTCGTACAGTGGAGATACTCCGCCTTCGGTCACATGCAAATGCGTCTTTTTCACGAGATTATGTCGCGGTGGAAGCAACTACAGTGCTGACAGAGCGTATCATCGCAGATGCCCCGTGAGTCTGCAACTGAACAATTGGCTCAAGCGTCCTTCCTCCGGAAGGGATTGTCCAAGACTGCTGCGGGAGAACTCGGCCGGGGCAGGCATTGCACGAAAGATACTGCGGACTCCCTCGTGATGGCAGGAGAGTTGACTCTTCAGCGGCCAACCGTGCCAGCCTTCTCTGATGCCTCTGTTGACGAAGGACTCAAGGTCCACTCTCATTTCATGGGAACTCATCGCGTAACCCCTTTTGCTCGACCAGTTTCCATCCAGGCGATACTGCCGCGTTTCGTCAAGTAAGTGGCCTAATACCCGGCGTGGTTACACCAGCCGGTGGATTTCCACGACAGTCGTACACCCCATCGGGGTCCCAATGCACAATTGGACGAAATTGGCGGAGTGGATATTGCACGATGCCGCGATGCGCCACTCCTGGAACTTCATATAAGTGATTTTAGAAAAAGGAGTAGTGGAGCGCACCGCCGGGAGAGAACACTGGCGTTGCCTTCGAGGCTGCGTGGCCAGTGGCCCGCGCGGGCACACCGCAACTGCCGTGGGGTGATTGCGGATAGCGACTATGATTTGGCAGAGGCGCCCGCCAAGGCCGGATCTGAGCTTGCCGTGGCGATGGTCTCTCTCTGATGGTAATGTTCTCCCAGCACGTCTGGCAGGGTGAGACGGTCGACTTGTTTGCCGAGTTTCTTGGCGATTGCCTCGAACCACGCCACCATCGCGGCGACCCCGTCAGGATCCAACTCATACCCGGCCGAGTCCGTTAGCAGGCGCAGCGCTTCGGCGATGGATCGCGAGGCATGGTAAGCGCGAGTGGTAGTCAAGGCGTCGAAGGTGTCCGCTACGGCGATCACCCTGGCCCCGATCGGAATCGCTGTTCTGGCCAGGCCATCGGGATAACCTTGCCCGTTCCACTTCTCGTGATGGTGTCGGACCACGGCAATTTCGTGCTCCAGAAAGCTCATCTTCTCCAAGATTCGTACGGCGATGATCGGGTGCTGTTCGATGACCCTGCGTTCGGCCGGTGTCAAGTCATTGGGCTTGGCCAGAATGGCATCGGGAATGCCGATCTTGCCGATGTCGTGGATCATGGCCGCTCGCTGGATCAGGTCCACGTGTTTCGGGCCGAGGTCCATCGTTTGGGCGATACTGACCGCGTAATGCATGACGTTTTCGGAGTGAGTCTTGGCATAGGCGTCTTTGGCCTCCAGGGCTTGCACCAGGCCCCAGATGCTCTCCATGAACATCTTTTCGGCCTTTTCCGAAAGACCGGCAATCCGCCTCTGGAGCGTTTTGACCTTCTCCAGCTCGATCTCGTTGGTGGTGAGAATCCGGGCCATGGTCTTGTCCCAGAGTTTGACGCAGTCCCTTCCGGCGTTCTTGGCGTCGTACAAGGCCAGATCGGCCCGCCTCATCACCTCACGGGGGTCGGCTTGTTCCAGATCGCTCTCGGCAATGCCGCAACTCATCGACATGGACATGTCCCGATCGAGACGGATTTGCAGAACCTTGGCTCGAATTCTCTCCAGGAGGATTCGGCCGTCGGCCGCGGAGGTTTCCGGCATCAGTATGACGAACTCGTCCCCGCCGTAGCGGGCCAGGGCATCGGGGACTCTCTTCTCCTTCTTCACGCATGCCGCCAGCTTCTTGATGGCGTCATCACCGGCAGCATGGCCCAGCGTGTCATTGATGATCTTGAAGTGATCGAGATCGATGATGGCCACTGAGAAAGGACGTTTGTACCGCTGTGCCCGGTCGCACTCGGTCTGTAGCTTCTCTTCGAGCAGCTTGCGAGATCCGACGCCGGTGAGAACATCCGTCAGAGAGGTCAGCCTGGCCTGCTGGTATTGCGTCGCGTTGCTCAGGTGAGCCGTGATGATCTCGCGGGTCAGCTTGGCTTTGTAGGCGATGAGTTCCCTATTGGAGATACTCGAGGGGGCCAAGCCGCACATGCACAGATACCCGGACAGCCTCTTCTCCGTTCCGCTACCGGATTCTTTCAACCCCACGATGGTAAGGGGGATGACCAGTCTGGGCGGCTGCCCGCCGCATTTCTCGCATTGGGCCGGAATGGTTTCATCACAGTGCCCCCCCTCTGCAGGCAGCTCGCCGATGCCGGTCACCCCGTGTAAGTGCCCATCCAGACACGGGCAACGATTGGAACTGACCAGCTCAGGGGCCTCCACCCAATGCTCGTCCCGGTAGAGGCAGAGAACGCAGTTCTTGGCGTCGAAGAGCTTGGGCACCTCGGTGGCGACAATCTCGGTGGCTTCGTCGAGGTCGATGCTCTTGAGGCAGTTGGACAGCATGGCCACCTCCTCGGCGGCCGCCCGGTCTTCGAGCAATTGCTGTCCCATCACGTCCCGGGCCGAGAGAATGCCCACGACGACTCCTTCTTCGAGGATGGGAAGATGCCGGATCCGGTGGGTGGTCATGATCTGTCGAACGGTACTGGTCGGTGTCCCCGGTGTACACGTAACGACGTCATCGGTCATGATTTCAATGACGTTGATGGCGCTAAGTTCATCCGGAGAAGCGGCGACATAGCGGGAGATATCACGCTCCGTTACGAGCCCAACGAACTGGCCGTTCTCGTCGTTGACGATGAGACAGCCGACATTGTGGGATGACATCTTCTCGGCGGCCTGCTTGATCGTCTCATGCGAGCCGATTGTGACAATCTGCGTGGGGCGGTGGGCAGATTCGAGCATATTCAGTCCTCAGCAAAATCCAACGGCATTCTGTCTGCGACCCCTGCACCCTCAGGATAGGTGTATCGACCCCGCCGGCATGTCACTTTAATGTCAGCGGTGCGCATAATCGTGTATAATGGGAGCAAAGGACGGCAAAACCTCCGGAGGAGGTCCGCGACATGAGGCGCCCACCGCGAACTCTCGTGCCCTGCTAATCATATAATGGGCAGGGGGATTGACGAGGCGGCCCCCCGTCGGCAATCCGGCAAATGTGGAAAAATCGCCTGCCGCAGAAAAAAGCGTTACAGAGAAACGTTATAATGGCACTTAATAACGCAATGATTACGAGTCAAAGAGTCAGGCAGCCCTGTATGGATGGGCAAATGGATTACATCGAACTGGTCGAGCGAGCCCAGCGAGGCGATAAAGAGTGCCTCAATCGGCTGGCCGCCCTCGCCAGGGGTCGGCTGCGCGTGTATGTCTACCGCCTGACGCAGAACGAAGATTTGACACAGGAAATAGTACAGGAGAGCTTGTTAGAAATGTGCAGAGTACTGGGCAAACTGAAGAGTAACGATCGGTTCTGGTCCTGGCTGTACGGCATCGCCACGAACAAGCTGCACCGCCATCATCGGACAGAAAAGGCCTTGCGAAATGCAGCCGCTTCGGAAGAAAGGCGTCGTGAACCCATGAGGGAGCGTCAGGGAGGATTGGAGAATCTGGTCAGCCAGGAGCTGAGGCAGATTGTCTCAAAGGCCATGCAGAGACTTCGGACTCGTCACAAGGCCGTGCTCGTCATGCGGTGTTACGATGGTATGTCTTATGCCGACATTGCCGGTTCGATGGGTTGTAGCGAATTTAGCACTCGTATGCTCTTTGTCCGGGCCAAGAGAGCGCTGCAGAGGGAACTGTCTCGCAATGGTTTCGGCAAGGGTTCGCTGCTGGCCGCCCTGGTTGTTTTCGGCAAGATGACTGCCCCCAGCGAAGCCGCCGCGGCTCAGCTCACCATTCCGGCCGCCGCGACCAAGGTCGGGTTGCTCGCCGGCTTGGCGGGATGGGCGACGACGAAGACCGCCATTGTTTCCTTGACGGCCGCCGGCGCTTTGACCGTCGGGACGGTCGCGACAACCTCGAAGTTCATGGGAACGGATACCGACAACCGAGCGGCTGGATCGACCAGGGGGGGCCGGGTCGTCAGCCCGCTCGAGACCTCCAGCGCCGCTCGCGAGAAGCTCTGGTACTATTTCCCCGAGGGTTCTCGAGGGCCTGTGGTGCTGCGCGTGGATCTGGAGGGAGCCGGCGCCGGTTCCTCGCCGCTGGTTTTGCAGAACGACAAGGCGAATTACAGCCAGCGCGATGGCGCCGTCTACATCAACAACCATCACATGTGGCAGGCTGATCTGAGCGTGATGAGACTCCCAACGGACAGTCGTGCCTTGTCGAGTTTCTTGTCCCGGGTCGAGGGCAAGGCCAGCGACATGGGGACTATTTTGTCCACGCGAAGGGACCTTTTCGTGGTTCTGGAACGCAACGAAGATGAGGAACCGGCCGACAACCGTCCGGTGGTGATTCCTCACGATAATGTTCTCGAAGAGGGTTACTTCCAGAACGATTGGTCGGCGGGTGTCCAGACGGTGGATAATCGCGACGCCATGCACCTGCGGGGATGGACGTACTTCAGAGTCCGGGGCCGCCTCGGCGGCACGAATGTGACCGGCACGGGACGAGTCCCGTTCGTCTATGCGACCAGCAAACGGTACACGCCGTGGTTGAGACTCCAGGTCGGCGACGCGCTGACCCTGGTTGATGGCAGTGTTGGCGCGATCAAGCTCGACGCCGAAGGAACTCCGGCGGCGCGGTATCCGAGCGGCAGCTTTTTCAAAGGCCTGGCTCGGCCGTGGATGGGGCTGCACGCCCTCGACACGGTGCGGCGCGATGCCGCCGAGCAAAGGGCGTCGTTTGAAACACGACGCATGGAAAACGGTCGCGATGTGGAAGTCACTGTGGTCCAGGATCCGATCGAACTGGTCTATACGATCGATCTTGAGGCCGACGTGGTCAACACCATAGAGTTCGTGAAAGCCGGCGCGTCGATAGGACGCCTGGAGTTCGAGTACCTCCAGGATCTCGACTCCGATCTGAGCGAGTTCGCGGCGCCGACCGGCAACCGCGATTGGACCACGCTGCAAGAAAGTCCCGGGATCCTGTGGCTGGTCCAACTGGCCCATGCCGCCCTCAGGGACTGATGTATATCGACGGACTGTCGTGCTGATAATGCAAGCGATTGTAGTGGATATGAGTCATTTGATGTGTCTTCGAAAAGCAGGGTTTCGGAATGAGGATTGTGCTTGTGTAGAGCACGGGGGTTTGTCATGTTAGGGAACCGGATGATTCCCGCCCAGCACGGTACCATGGCTTCGCCGAGGATTTGGAGGGTTGACGCCCCAGTTTGCAGCACCGTCGTTGATGATCCGTCGATTGGGGCGACAGAGAATTTCCCGCGTGCGGAGGGGGGTATGGCCCTCCGCGTCGGTACGCACGCGGTCTTGGCACTGCATTCGGACACGGAAGGCGCATGCATCGATAAGGCAGATGAATCTATGGGGACGTCGGTGACACTCCCAGGACGCCATGCACGGAAGCGAGCGCCCGGCCGGTGTACCGATCGAGGCTCAACGAACGGATTCGCGCCCGATGGCGGTATCGAAACTGAAACAAGGGGTCCCAAGGAGGGAATTCCTTGTCGCTGGATCGCCATCGGCACAGACGGAATGCACGATGTCCCCAGTGACTCCGGGATCGTCGATAGGACTGATCCCGGAGTCTTTTCCCACAGATGGGGCCGCGGCTTTGCCGTCCCATTGGTGGGCCGTATCTAACCGTTGAACGAAGTATAGCTGGTTGTAGGGCGGGGGGTTTTTGGGTAGGTGTTGCGCCTACCTGAAACCCCCGGATTTGTATCGGCAGCCATGAGTACTGGTATGACCAAGACCGGTTTCGGACAATATGGGTTGATCGGGCTCCTGATCGCGATCTTCGCGGGGGCCGCTGCCGGTGTCGTTTGGCCGTACGAGTATACGGATGATTTCTCGGCCAAGCACGCACAGGTCGAGAGCTGCATTCGCTCGCGGTTCTGGGTGGACCGAGCGACCCCGCTGCCCGGACCGTACCTGTACTATCTCGATTCCGACTCGGGCCGAGAATTGGCTTTCATGGGGTACCAGAACCAGCTTGGCGAGTTGGGGTATTGTTTCCCCATCACTTCGGACCGCACGCAGAGACAAGTCAAGGGATCGCTGGATGTCGATGTGGCTTTTCCGGACAATGCGAGCATGGCCCAGGACCCGCCGGGACAGTTGTTCTATTCCGTTTCCGGCGACGGCATCGCCTGGTCGCTCCCGCAGAAGCTGGTTGCGGGCCACCATACAATTTCGATCTCGTCTCTGGCCGGAACGGCCTACATCCGTTTCTCCGGCACGCGCGCGACGATCGACAATCTGAAGGTCTTGCTCGAAACGCAGCCGGCAACCATTAGAGTCCCCGGGAACTTCTCCACGATTCAGGCGGCCATCGACGCCGCGGCCGATGGTGATATCATTGAGGTCACCAGCCGCACCTCCGCCTACTCCGGCTCCGGCAACCGGGACATTCAGTTCAGAGGCAAGGCCATCACGCTGCGCAGCGCCAACGGCCCACAGAGCACCATCATCGACTGCGGCGGGCAGCGCGGATTCCTTTTCAATGGGGGCGAGGGTGCCGAGAGCGTCCTGTCGGGTTTCACCATACGAAATGGGCAAGCTCCCGGGGCCACGGGCGGCGGAATCTACTGCGAATTCAGCAGCCCGACCATTGCCAATTGCATCATCCAGAACTGTAACGCCGATGTCGGGGGGGGCATCGGCGGTTGGGGCGCCGCGCCCGTGATTACCGACTGCACCATTATGGCCTGTGGGGCGGCGCGCGGCGGGGGGATTGGCTTC
>CAYNQP010000119.1:0-9107 GCA_964399325.1 uncultured Pirellulales bacterium | reverse complement strand
ATCCCTACTGGATTTCCGCCGGAGGCTGGTGTGTGCGCCCGTTCTGGGACCACTATCTGGTCACAGGGGACCTGGAGTTCCTTCGCAAACGCGTGGTGCCGGCTTATAAAGACCTGGCGCTGTTTTACGAGGACTTCCTCACCGTCACGGACAAGGACGGGAATTACATTTTCGTCCCATCCTTCTCGCCGGAGAACAGTCCGGGCAGCCTGAACCCTTCGTGCATGTTGGTGATCAACGCCAGCATGGACATCGCGGTGTGCCGGGAAGTCCTGGCCAATTTGGTGGAGGCTTGTGAGTTGCTTGGCATCGAGGCCGACAGCGTGCCGAAATGGAAGGGGATGCTGGCCAAGTTGCCGCCCTACCTGCTCGAGCCGGACGGCACCCTGAAGGAATGGGCCTGGCCAACCCTCGGAGAGCGTTATGTTCAACGCCACATCTCTCAATGCTACGGCGTCTCGCCAGGCGACGAGATCGATCCGGACCGTACGCCGCAACTGGCTCGATCCGCGCTGATTGCTAATCGGCGCCGTATTCCGGAGCGGCTGGCCGCGCATGGTCGCTGCCATCGCGCGTTGGTGGGGGCGCGGCTCAAGGACAGTTTCATGGTGGATACCGAGTTGCGGCAACTGATCGAGGAGGGCTTCGTCGGCCCAACGCTCCGGTGTTCCCACGATCCCTACTCCAGGGCCATGCCGGATGCGCAGGGCGGGATTCAACTGATCATGTTGGAAATGTTGGGCTATTCGCGTCCCGGTGTGATTGAGGTGCTTCCGGCCCTTCCGCCCTCGCTGGTGAAAGGCTCGATGAACGGGATGCCGCTCCGCACCTTCGCCAGGCTCGACAAACTCGCCTGGGACATGGAAGCTCGGACCGTGGACCTGACGGTCACCTCGCTCAGGAAGCAGGACGTCACGTTGATAGCCCGGCATGGCATCGAAGAGATCTCCGCGTCCGCTGGCGTGGTGTCTGCCAAGCCCAAGCCGGGCTCAGCCACCTGCGAGCTGCACTTGTCGCAGGGCAAACCCGTGGACATCCATCTGAAGCTTGGCCGTCGCAATCCGCTGGATTGGGTTAATCACATCGCTTGATCGGTATTCAGAAACGCCTAAGACAATAGAGAAGAGGCATATATGAAACGTAGAGATTTCCTTAAGACAAGTGCGGTCGCTGCTGGCTTGGCGGGTTCTCTAGAGACGCTTCGGCCGCTCGCAGCAAGCGAAAGCCCATCGTCCATTCCAGGTCTGACTGGAGCAATGCAGGCTGACAATCGTCGGGCTGACTATCTTCACCGCGTGCAAGGGGATCCATTCCTGCCCAAGCCGCCGGCACCCGCGAGATCATATCCGATCTCACCGATGCCGCTGGCGGAACGGGTCAAGCGAAAGATTGTGCCGCGGCGGGGCTTTTGCAGTATCGCGCCCGGCGACCTGGTCAGCGAGAGTCTCATCACCGGCAATGGCGCCATGAATATCGAGTTGATGGGCGATCCCTATTCGGAGCAAATCCTTTTCCACCATGAAAGCCTGCTCATGCCGTGGAAGAGGCCCTTAGAGGTCCCCAAGGTCGCGGACCTGTTTCCGCAAGTGCGGCAAATGGTGCTGGAGGGGAGACACCGCGACGCCATGACGCTCGCTGTCCAGCGCATGAATGAAGGTCCCATCAAGCAGAATACCGAACCGCACCGCACCATTCCGGCATTCTTGATGCAGCTTGATTCTCCGAAAACCGCGTCGGTCAAGAACTATCTCCGCACTGTCAATTTCGAGAACAGTGAGATCAAGGTCGCCTGGACGGATGAGCACGGGGACTGGCTTCGTCAAACGTTCGCTTCCCGGCCTGACAGCGTCGTGGTTCAGCGGCTCACCGCCCCGACCGGGCAGTCGGTGAATGTCCGAATCGCTTTGCGGACGTCCGCAGAATGGAGCATGAGTTCCGGGATGACCTGGGGCAGCCACCCTGCCAAGGGTGCATTCAAGGGGCCCGAAGCCGGCGACGTTCGGCAGGACTTCAACGAACATCGACTGATTTACACCTGCATTTTGGACCCCTCCGTGGACAACAGCGGCTACGCCGGCGTGACCCGCGTCGTTCGCAACGGCGGCTCGGCCCGGATGGACCAGGACACTCTGGTCATCGAAAACGCTTCTTCGGTGATGCTGCTCACACGCATTGAACATTTCCCCGATTTCAGCGACGACAAGGTGGAATCGCTCCGGCAGGCGGTCGAACACATCACCACGGACTATGCGGTCCTTTTGGAACGCCATCGCAAGGTCCAGTCGGACATGCTCAACCGCGTGACAGTGGATTGCGGCGGCGCCTCCCAATACGGTATGTCCGTTGAGGAGCTGCTGACCGATCAGCGGTCAAGGCCGGACTATTCGCCCGCCTTGCTGGAGAAGGTATTCGAAATGGGGCGCCATTGGTTCATCCTCACCAGCGGCAAGTATCCGAATATCCCAAGCGAGACCGGCTTCACCATCAACCTGCAAACGCCCGGTTTGGAGCTGAGCGAGCGACGCCTTGGAGAAGAAGTAGGACCTGCGGGCCCCGGTCTTCTGCAAACGGCCGGTGCGGTGCAGGGCGACCTCCGCGAAGGAACGGAAGCCTACTTCAATTGGATCGAGAGCCTGGCTCCGGACTGCCGGGCCAACGCCAGAAACATCTTCGGGTTCCGCGGCACGTTGTATCCCCTCTGGCCGCAACAAGGAATGGGCGTCAAGTACTATTACTCCAACCGTGCCGCGATCGGAGGCCTCTGGCCCTACTGGATTTCCGCCGGCGGCCTGGCCTACCGCCCGTTCTGGGACCACTACCTGGCCACCGGCGACCAGGATTTCCTCCGCAACCGCATCGTGCCGGCCTATAAAGAAATGGCGCTATTTTACGAGGATTTCCTGACGGCCACTGACAAGAATGGGAACTATATGTTCGTCCCATCCATCTCGCCGGAGAACACGCCCACCAGTACGGACCGGTCGGGTCCCATGCTGATCAATGCCACCATGGATATTGCGGTGTGCCGGGAAGTCTTGACCCATTTAATTCAGGCTTGCGCGATTCTGGGCACCGACGCCGACAGCGTACCGAAATGGAAGGCGATGCTGGCCAAGATGCCACCCTACCTGCTCGAACTGGACGGCACCCTGAAGGAATGGGCCTGGCCTACGCTGCAAGAGCATTACAGCCATCGGCATGTCTCTCATCTCTACGGCGCGTGGCCGGGCGACGAAATCGATCCGGACCGGACGCCGCAACTGGCTCGGGCCGCGAAGATAGCTGACCGAAGACGCTCGTTCGATCTGATGTCTACCGCGGTCGCGGGTGAAACCTTGGCTGCTTATGCTCGCTGCCATCGCGCTCTGGTTGGGGCACGCCTCAAAGACAACGTCATCGTAGATATCCAACTGCGGCAATTGATGGAGCAGGGTTACGTCAGCACCTCGCTACGGTGTTCGCGCGAGCCGTATGGCGGGCCTGTGCCGGATGCGCAGGGCGGAATTCCCGCGATCATCATGGAAATGCTGGCCTACTCACGCCCCGGCGTGATCGAGGTGCTTCCGGCCCTGCCTCCCTTGCTGGTCAAGGGATCGGTCAATGGGATGCTGGCCCGTACCTTTGCGAGGATCGACAAACTGGCCTGGGACATGGAAGCCCGGACCGTGGACGTCACGATCACCTCGGTGAGAAAGCAAGACATCACATTGATTGCCCGGCATGGGATCGAAAAGATCTCTGCACCCGCTGGCGTTTTGACGGCACCACTCCAGCCTGGCAAGGCCAACTGCGACCTGCACTTGCCGGAAGGAAAGCCGGTGGAAATCCATCTGAAGCTCGGCCGGAACAGGCCGCTTGATTGGGCCGCTCGGGTAGTCTAGTGAGCAGCACTAGAATGAACCTTGAAAGGGAGTCTACTGTGAGACCTTCTTCTTCCGGCTGTCGAGTCTTGTTGGCGGCTGGCGTCGCCGCCATCAATGATGGCGTGGTCCTCAAGGACCTCAGCGATACCAAGCCTGGCGAGGCGGGATCTTTCCAGTTGGCCAACCTCATGCGTGGCGACACCATGCTGATGTCGCTGACGAATCATCGTTATCTGGCCACCAAGCCCGACTCTCTTGGCCCGGTGACCATTTCCGCCACCGGACCCAGCCCGGCCCGTAAGGGTGGCGCGTGTTTCGAATGGACGGCCGTCGAATGAGACGAGATGCTGGCACAGGATGCTTCTACCGAAAGAAATGGCGATGATGTCCCAGGAGAACGAGATAATCGCTCGCACGGGAAAAGCCAAGTCGGCTGTCACGAGATGCTCGGCGGGCTGCTCAAGGGCGATGGCTGAAAAGCCGCTTGAAGAAGGTGGGCTGCGAGGCCACACGATGTTTCAGACCCGCGCTCGATCTTGCCCGAAAGCGGGCTCGGCCACGTCAACGGGCCGAGCGCGGCGAGTGCGGGCCCAGACCACGCACGACACACGGTCTTCTCCTATAAGGATCTGTACGATGATGACTCTCTGTTCCCTTGTGCTGATCACCTTTGAGTTTCCCGCGGCTGCGGGATAAACATGCTGCCCTCCTTCACATCGACAAGTCGGATTATCCGGGGGGTGCTGCGGGCGGCTTCCGATCTGCAGGCCGACATAGAGCGTGTCTCGGGGGTGAAGCCGGAGCTCACGACCGATGACGCCCCTTCGAGCAAGATCGCCATCATGGCAGGAACGTTGGGCAAGAGCGCTCTGATCGACGGCCTGGTGAAAGCCGCGAAAATCAAGACCGACACGATTGCCGGCAAGTGGGAGTCCTTTATCATCGCCCCCGTCACCCAGTCGATGCCGGGGGTGGATCAGGCGCTGGTCATTGCCGGTAGTGACAAGCGGGGAACCATCTATGGCATCTACGAGATCTCCGAACAGATGGGCGTCTCGCCGGGGTACTGGTGGGCGGACGTTCCACCAAAGCACCGCGAATCGCTCTTCGTCAAGGCGGGAACGTACCTTCAGGGTCCGCCGGCGGTGAAATACCGCGGCATCTTCATCAATGTGCCCTTCAAGAAGGGGGCGCACAGCGTCGCCGTCGGTTTTGAGGGCGGCGAGGAAGAGTCATGGCCGATCGTGGCCGATGCGTGGGCGTCTCAGGTGGTGGAAAAAGAAGGCAAGTTCTATTTCCATACCGCGGTCCAACGCGGTCCTCCCCACAACTGCAGGTCGATCGGCGTGGCTGTGGCGGACAGTCCGACCGGTCCGTTCGTCGATGCCCGGGGCAAGGCCCTCGTGATTGACGCGGACACCCCAGGCAGGGGGTGGAACGACATCGATCCCACCGTGCTTATCGACGACGACGGCACGGCCTGGATGAGTTGGGGCAACGGGAGCCGCTTTCTGGCCAAGCTCAGGCCGAATATGATCGAGATCGACGGTGAGATTCAGCAGTCCAATCTCGAACGCTGTGTCGAGGGGCCGTGGCTGCACAAGCGTGGCGATATGTATTACCTGACTTACGCGGGTCTTTCACGTGGTTCGGAGAATATCCGCTACGCTGGGGCACCGAAGATGTCCGGCCCGTGGACCTCTCGGGGCGAGTCGACAGGAATGGCCAAGAACAGCTTTAACTATCCATCCCGGTATTGTGGAGTTCAAGAATCAATGGTATCTCTTCTACCACAACGCCACCCTCACGTTCAACGGCGAATCAGGGGCGACGGGCCGTCGCAGTGTCTGCGTCGACTATCTCTATTACAGTCCCGAGGGCACCATGAAACCCGTGCCCCAGACGATCGAGGGAATTACCGTCCCCGCAGTTGACCAGCAGGGCAACTAATCCCCTTGTATCGCCATGGGAAAGTGTGTACGTATATCTCTAAATGACAGAAGTTCAATACGCAAGGAAGGATGAATCATGAGAAACGACACTTTGAGCAACACGATGTACCCAGGAAGGCCCGAAGGCATTTTCGCGGTATTGACCGTTCTATTGCTGGTATCCATCGTGAGTCTGTGGTTGCCGGGGTCAATGGCCTTTGCGGCCGAAGAAACCTGCGACTCTTGCAGTTACAAGGTGAGCATTACCGGTGATTTTACGCACCGCAAAGACGATGCGTCCTTGGCCATCCAGGGCGCCGGCGACAATGCGGCGGCGTTTCGCGAGGAAATCAACGGACGGAGTTTCACGGTCGCCATCTTGAATTTGCCTGCGGATAGGTACTCCATCTTGATCGGCGCCGCGGAAACGCAATTGAGCGAACCGGGAGAGAGGTTATTTGCTGTGACTAGCGGTGATGAGCTTTTGGTAGCGAGCTTCGATATTGTGGCCACCGCCGGCGGCGCAGGCAAGGTCTGTTATATCACCGGTGTGGTCGATCATGAAGACGACGCGCTGCGTGGGCCGTTGAAGGTCACGTTTACGGCAGTCAAGAACACGGCGAAATTCAACACCTTCGAAGTCAAAAATGCCTCGGGGGTCTCGATGGTCGCGTTCAATGCCTCGGAAATTGCAGAACCGTTTGCCGGCGATGCGACCCGCATCCCTGAAATCACGGAGCCGGCGATCTGGCGTGACCCGGCGCAATCCTTGAAGAAGCGTGCGGACGATTTGATTCGCCGAATGTCCCTGGAAGAAAAGGTCGCCCAGTTACAGAACGAAGCACCGGCCATCGCCCGTCTCGGTCTTCCGGCCTACAACTACTGGAACGAGGCATTACATGGGGTGGCCAACAACGATATTGCCACCGTATTCCCCGAGCCGGTCGGCATGGCATCCACGTGGAATCCTTCTTTGATGCGTGAGGAAGGGACCGTGGTCGGCATCGAAGGCCGGGCCAAACACAATGACTACGCCAACAAGAATAACGGCGACTCTAAATGGTGGACCGGTCTGACCTTCTGGACGCCAAACGTCAACATCTTCCGTGATCCTCGCTGGGGCCGCGGCCAGGAAACATACGGCGAAGATCCCTTTCTCACCAGCGAGATGAGCATCGAATTCGTCAAGGGCATGCAGGGAGACCATCCCGATTACATGTTGTCCATGGCGTGCGCCAAACACTACGCAGTCCACAGTGGCTCCGAACGTGACCGGCATCGGTTCAACGCGGAGCCGTCTGAACGCGACCTGTACGAGATTTATCTGCCGCAATTCGAGCGTATCGTGCGTGAGGGCAAGGTGGCCGGTGTGATGAGCGCCTACAATGCGGTCAACGGCGTGCCTTGCACGGCCGATCCCTTCCTGCTCGATGAACTGTTGCGCAATCAATGGGGATTCGAAGGCTACGTTGTGTCGGACTGTGGTGCGGTCGGCGATATCCATGGCCGAGGCCGGCACGAATACGTGAAAACACCCGAGGAAGCGGCAGCCCTGGCAGTCAAGGCCGGCTGCAATCTCTGTTGCGGCGGGGATTACAATGCCTTGGTCATGGCTGTTCAAAAAGGATTGGTCAGTGAAAAGGAAGTCGATGGGGCCCTATATTACACCCTGTGGACCCGATTCAAACTCGGCATGTTCGATCCGCCTGCGAGAGTGCCGTATACGAAATACACCATCAAGGACAACGACACACCCGAACACGGCGAGGTGGCCCTGAAAGTGGCACGTCAATCCCTGGTACTTCTAAAGAACGATGGCATCCTACCTTTGGACCGCTCCAAGGTCAAACGGATCGCCGTCATCGGCCCCAATGGCGATTGCAGGTCCATGCTGGAGGGCAATTACCACGGGTCCGCCTCGCATCCTATTTCCATTCTGGACGGCATCAAGCAGTTGGCCGGTTCGGATATCGAAGTGACATTCGCATTGGGCAGCCCAAACACCACCAATCGCAGAACCGCAGCGTGGAGTCAACAGGACAATGTGACGAACCGTCCTTTGGATGAACTCAAGGCCGAAGCCCTCGAACAGGCTGACAAGGCCGACCTGATCATCTATGTGGGTGGCATCACACCTGCTCAGGAAGGCGAAGGATTCGATCGCAGTTCAATCGAACTGCCCGAGTGTCAGCAGACACTCATCAAGGCACTCCATGCCACAGGCAAGCCCATGGTCATGGTCCATTGCAGCGGATCTGCCATGGCACTGCTGTGGGAATCCGAGAACCTGTCCGCGATTTTGCAGGCATGGTATCCTGGCCAGTCAGGCGGACAAGCTGTGGCCGAGGTTCTCTTTGGCGACGTGAACCCGTCCGGTCACTTGCCCTTGACCTTCTACCGGGCCATGTCGGACCTGCCGGACTTTGCGGATTACTCCATGAAAAACCGCACCTATCGCTACTTCACAGGCAAGCCCTTGTACGCGTTCGGACACGGCTTGAGCTACAGCAAGTTCGAGTACGGCAATGCCAAGCTGGCATCGAAGACCATCGCTGCCAATGGCACAGCCAAGGTCACGTTCACGATCAAGAACGCCGGCAAATACGATGGCGACGATGTGGCACAGATCTATTACCGCCATGTCGATTCCAAGGTTGAGCAGCCAAAACTGGTGCTGTGCGGTTTTGCCCGTGTGAACGTCAAGCGCGGCGAATCCCAGACCGTCACGGTCGAGGTGCCCACCCAACGCCTGCGTTACTGGGATACAGAAACCAAGCAGTACGTGGTGGAGCCGGGCAAGTACGAGATCCTCATCGGCGCTGCGTCGGATGATATCCGTCTGACCTTGCCCATGACCATCACTGCGCCGTGAGACCAGGTAACTAACAACAGATTGAATGGTTGCCAATACATTGCCGACGTTTCCCAAAACGGGGATCGTCGGCAGCCATTCAGTCGGAGGCCGCGAATAGTCGATCTGTAGGAGTGTGAAGTATGAAACGAGACTTGCAGTTGTTGGAAAGAACGGGGATATGGGCAGCGATCCTCGTTCTCTTTGCCTTTGCCTCCGGCACAAGCGGTGCCAGCTCGAATACTCTGTTTGATGCAGATTGGAGATTCGCTCTGGGTGATCCTCCCGATGCTCAACAACCGCAGTGTGACGACTCACACTGGAGCGTTGTTGAGTTACCGCACGATTGGAGCATTGCCGGTCCTATCGCCCAAAACAATACAACGGGCGGCGGCGGGGGGTTCTTCCCCGCGGGGGTCGGCTGGTATCGAAAGACCTTCACGTTGCCGGCAGAAACGGCCG
>CAYNQP010000118.1:0-9138 GCA_964399325.1 uncultured Pirellulales bacterium | reverse complement strand
GGTGCCCCAACTCTTCGGGAACGTGCCGATGCGGTTCGAGATCGGTATACCCCTGCTCAAAGACGATCAGGACGAGCGGCAAATCTTCAGCTTCTCGGCAGCCGGCATGTTCTAAGAAGCACGGGGCCTTCGTTCAGAGCAGAGGCGTGAGTACATTCAGCAACAGAAAGGGTTGTTTATGAAAAGCAGAACGGCGATTGCGGGCGTAATGATCTTTGTGGTGGCATTGTGGGCGACGTTTGAATACGGCCATGCTGCGCCGGCGGCAGCGACTGGCGGCCTGAACATCGGTGTCGTCAGCATTCAAAATGTGGTGGGCGGATCGCTGCAGCAGGTGCGGTACCTCAACGCCGCCATGAGCGAGCAGGCCCAGTTGCAGGCCCAGTTGGAGAGCCGCGCCAAGGATATCGAAGCGGCCACGGCCAATTTGAAGACGCTGAGGCCGGGAACTGAGGACTATCTCAAGCAGTTGCAGTCCGTCCTCCAGAAGCGGAGCGAACTGGACAGCGAGCAGGAGTTTCTTACGCAGAAGCGCACGTTGGCCAACAAGGAGTGGATGGAGAAGCTCTACCAGGCAACGCTGAAGATCGTCGCTGATCTGGCTAAAGAGAAGGGTCTCGATCTGATTCTTGAGAAGACGGAGCCGCAGTTCCCCGTCGCCTCCGGCGACGAGCTATTCGAGATTCTCAAGACCCAAAAAGTTCTGTATTCGGGGGGTTGTGTGGATCTTACGGACGAAGCGATCAAGCGACTCGACGCGCTTGAATCGCTGAAGCCTTAGGCGCCGGCGTGTGTGTGGGAGTGTTGACGTTCTTCCTGGTGAATGGACTTCTCTGAGGTTTGAATGGCCCTGACGATAAAGGAATTAGCGACGCGGCTTGGGGCGGAATTGCGGGGGGGCTCTGACGGTCTGGATAGCGACGTTGTGGCGGTGCAGCCGGTGACGACGGCGGGCCGGGGTGACGTGACGTTTGTTACGGATCCCAAGCACGAAGCCGCCGCCGCGAAGTGCCTCGCCGCCGCGGTGATTGTGGCGAAGCGCATTGACGGTCTGTCCAAGCCGCAGCTCGTGGTCAAGAATGTCAATGCGGCCCTGATTGAGGCATTGCATTGCCTTGCCCCCAAGCCGACACCTCCGGTGGAGGGGGTGGATGCCTCGGCCCGGATGGGTGTGAAAGTTCACCTCGGCAAAGGGGTGAGCATTGGCCCGCACGCTGTTATTGAAGACAATGTCGAGATCGGCGAAAGCACAGTCATCGGTAGCGGGTGCAAGATCGGGGAGGGCTCCAGAATCGGTGCGCATTGTCGTTTGGATAGCCACGTGGTGATCGGTAATGACTGTGTTTTGGGCAACCAGGTGGTCATTCAGGCCAATAGCACCATCGGTTCGGTTGGGTTCGGATATGCTTTCATCGACGGGGCCCACAGGCTTATTCCCCATAACGGGGGCGTGGTCATCGAGGACTTCGTCGAAATCGGGGCCAATAGTTGCGTTGACAGGGCCAAATTCGGCAATACCATAATCGGGGCGGGCACGAAGATAGACAACCTCGTCCAGATTGCGCATAACGTCGTCATCGGCAAGTGCTGTCTCATCGCGGCCCAGGTGGGCGTGGCCGGCAGTTGTCGGTTGGGCGACGGGGTCGTCCTGGCCGGCCAGGTGGGTCTGGCGGACAACATCGAGGTGGGCGCCGGCACGATGGTTGGGGCGCAGGCCGGTGTGAAAGGCAACGTAGGGCCCGGACTGAAACTGGCTTGGTCCCCTGCCATGGATGTCAGAGAGGCCGCGAGAGTGATTGCCCATATTCTTCGCTTGCCCAAGGTTGCACAAGAGTTGAAGCGCTTGACGGCTAAGGTAAAAGAACTTGAAGCTGCAGAAGACAATAAGAGGCGAGGGTAAGCTCGCCGGCAAAGGTTTGTTTGGGGGGGCGGAGGCTCGGGTGGTTTTTCGGCCTGCTCCGGAGGATACTGGTGTGGTCTTTGTACGTACGGACCTCGACGCGGTCGTGCGCATTCCCGCCATTGCTCCGAACATCGCCGAGCGCAGTCGCCGCACGAGTATCCAGAAGGGTGACGTCAGCATCGAGACCGTCGAGCATTGTCTGGCGGCTATCCGGGCGCTGGAGATCGACAATATTATCGTAGAGGTCGAAGGCGAGGAGTTGCCGGCACCGGACTGCAGTAGCGCCGAGTATGTCAAAGTCCTCAAACGCGCCGGCGTTGTCGAGCAGAAGGACCCACGCCGAGAGTACGTCATCAGAAGGCCTATCACGGTCAAGGCGGGCGATGCGATGATCTACGCTTTGCCCTACACCGACGGCGGGCTGAACATCACCTACGATATGGACTACAGTGGTCACACGGGGATCGGCCGGCAGATCTTCAGCTATCGACTCACGCCCGAGAGTTTCGAGACGAATATGGCCCCGGCCCGGAGTTTCCTGCTGGAGGTCGAAGCCCGACAGTTTCAGGCTCGGGGCATCGGCATGCATGTCGGCCCGCGGGAAATTCTGGTCATCAATTCGGATGGGCCTGTCAAGAACAGCTACCGCTTCCCGAATGAGTGTGTCCGACACAAGATCGTTGACCTGATTGGAGATTTGGCGCTGGCGGGCCGGCCGGTCGTCGGCCGCGTCGTGGCGTACAAGAGCGGCCACGCTTTGAATCAGATGCTGGCCAGGAAGCTATACGAGCAGGCCCAGCAACAGGATCGGATGGACAGGTTCGGGACCGACGCCGTGCTGGATATTCGGCGGATTCAGAAGATCCTGCCCCATCGCTATCCCTTCCTGCTCGTGGACAAGATCATTGAAGTTGAGGGCGACACGCGGATTACAGGTGTCAAGAATGTGACCTTCAACGAGCAGTTTTTCCAGGGCCACTATCCGGGCACCCCGATCATGCCGGGCGTGCTGATTGTCGAGGCGATGGCCCAGGTCTCCGGCCTGCTGTTTGCCCAGAGACTGGAACATACCGGGAAGCTGGCCGTGCTGCTGAGCATGGACGGCGTGAAACTGCGGAAAGCCGTGGTGCCTGGCGATCAACTCATTCTCACCGCCGAGACGGTGCGGCTGCGCCGGCGCACGGCCCATTGTCGGTGCCAAGCTAGGGTCGGCGACGTCGTTGCGGCTGAGGCGGAAATCAAGTTCATGCTCCTTGACGACGAGCGAGCATGATGACCAAGGGTCACTGTCGTATTTATTGAGGTATCGGAACCGATTACGATGACGAAAATACATACCACGGCGATAGTGGAAAAAGACGCGCAACTGGGCGAGGACGTTGTCATAGGGCCTCACTGCATAGTGGGCGGCCAGGTCTCTATCGGGGCCGGGACGATCCTCGATGCGAAGGTGGTCATTTCCGGCAGAGTCACGATAGGACGCGGGAACCGGTTCTATCCTAACTGTGTGATCGGGTGCTGCCCGCAGGTCCTTGGTTTCGATCAGAGCACCAAGATCGGCGAACTGGCTATCGGCGACCGCAACGCGGTCAGGGAGTACGTCACGATTCATCCGAGTCGGTACGAGAACGCCAAGACGCAGATCGGCAACGACAATCTGCTGATGATCGGAACGCATATCGGGCACGACTGCCTCGTGGAAGACAACGTCGTGCTGAGCAACTACGTTCAAATCGGGGGGCACTGCAAGCTCGAGATGGGCGTGTGGATCAGTGGCATGGCCGCTTCGCACCAGTTCGTCACCTTAGGATCATGGTGCTTTGTCGCGGGTCTCAGCGGTCTGACGCGCGATATCCCGCCCTTTCTCATTGTCAGTGGACAGCATTCGCCCAAAATCCGAGGCGTCAACAAGCGCGGGCTGAAACGGGCCCGCTTCAACGACGAGCAACAGGAGCACATCTACGCGGCGTACAAACGACTCTATCGTCAGGGTGGCACCCTGCTGGCGAACGCCCAGGCTCTCGCCGAACAGGACGGACTTGACGAGCACGTCCGCGTGATGGTCGATGCCATATTCAAGAGCTGTCAGCATCGCTTTGGCCGCTATCGAGAGACGCTCAGGCGCACATAGACCGAGGAAACAGGATGGACGATACCAAGGTGAGAACAGCGGTTATCGGCGCGGGCAAGATGGGCGCGATTCACGCCAAGGTCTACAGCCAGTTGCCCGACAGCCAGCTTGTCGCCGTCGTGGACGTGGACGAGAACAAGGCGACGCGACTGGCCGAGAAGTACGGCTGCGCCGCTTTCACAAACGCCCTCGACATCCTCGATGGCGTTGATGCTGTGACGATCGCCACACCGACCGTTACCCACCTGCAGTTAGCCAGGATCTTCGTATGCCGCAAGATTCCGGTCCTAATCGAAAAGCCTCTTGCGTCCAGCGTCCGCGAGGGGCGTAAGATCGTCGCCCTGGCCAAGCGCTACCACACCGTTGTCGCCGTGGGCCACTCGGAGCGCTGCAACCCCGTCGTGCAGGCGATGAAGCGTTTCTCCATCGAGCCCAAGTTCATCGAGGCGCAGCGCGTCAGCCCCTATCCGTTTCGCTCGACCGATATTGGCGTTGTTCTGGACATCATGATACATGATATAGACATTATCCTCTCGCTGGCTGCCAGCAAGGTCAAGCGCGTCGACGCCGTGGGCGTCGGCGTTCTCGAAGGGGCCGAGGACATCTGTAATGCGCGTCTCGTGTTCGAAAACGGCTGCATCGCGAATATTACCGCCTCCCGCCTGGCGCTGAAGACAGAGCGTCGTGTACGCGTCTTCACCCGCCAGGCCTACCTGAGCGTGGATTACCTGAAGAAGACCGGTATCGTCATCAAAGCTGACCCGAACAGCAATGTGGTGGAATTGATCAAGGAGCACCGGGAGCGCGGGGACTTCGATTTGACGAGCGTCAATTGGCCCGACCTGCTGCACATCGAGCAACTGCAAATAGACGATAAAGAACCGGTTCGTCTGCAACAGGAAGCGTTTCTCCGGGCCGTGCAGGATCCGTCTTACACGCCCGAGGTCAGCGCCGCTGAAGGGCTGGCCGCACTGAAATGCGCCCAACTCATCCTCAACTCCGTCAAGCGACACAAATGGGATTAGCCCCCCCTGCCCCCGGAGAGATGGGCGACAGCCCGGAACACCGTCCCCAAGACGTCGCGCTTCGAAAAGCCGCGCGGTGGATATCTTGTTGCTATCAGCGCGCGCGCCGACCGCGGCCCTGCGTGCTGGTATTGCTCTGCGTCGTGCCGCGATCCGTTCCTCGGCCACGCGCGTTGGCCCGTTCTTCGAGGCGCTGCTGTCGTTCCTCGTCGTCGGCGATCCGCTGCAAGACACGTTCTCTACGCTCCTGATGTGCGAGCATGAGTCCCTCGATAGCGGCGGTCGTCTGCTTAGCACCTTCCGCAACGGTGACGAGGCGCAGTGAGTGGAGATCGCGGAGATCGGCGTCGGTGACGGCCTCGAGCACAGGCCCTTTGTCTTGCGCACCGCTCTGCCATGCCTGCAACTGTGCCTGGGTATTTGCGTCGAGAGGGGGAGCGTTCGGGTCGCGCGCGGCGCGGCCGCGGGAAACATCAGCGGTCACGGCGGTGGCTGTTTCAGCGGTTTGCATGCCGCGGCCGCGCCCTCTGCCGACCGCGGTCATGGTGCCGGTCGTGGAGCGTCCGCGGGTGCGGGCGGCCTCGCGCTCCGCTTGCAGGGCCGCACGTCGTTCTTCACGCAGAACATCGGAGATCGCGTCGTAACGTTGCCGTCGCGTGGTGACGAGATCGTCTATTGCCTTGACGGTTTGGACCGCACTCTCTTGCTGGGCCGTTGTTTTCACGACAGCCAGTTCGTCAGTAAACTGCGTGTCAGCCATCCGCAGCAGCGAATTGCGATTGTCCACACGGCGCTGCTGCCAGCTACGCTGGCCGCTCTTGCTCTTCTTTTCAAGCGTCTCTAGCGTGTCGGCAAGACCGGGGAACGATGCAACACTCCGCCGGATGGCGTTAGGGTCAGACAGCACGTCAAGGGTACTGCCCGGCCGCCCATAGATGCCGCGCGGGTTATCGGGCATCATGGTTTCGTAAGAGTCCCTCTGTGGGTAGGGGTTCTGAGGGCGGTCGAGGGGCGCTGTGGCCTGATGCTGCCTCAGGATCTCGGCAACCTCAGGGTGGCCCATGGCCTCCGCCATTGCCAGTGGTGTGAGGCCGGCACGGGTTTGCGCGTTCACGTCAGCGCCCTTCTCGATAAGGTGTTGGACGATGTCGCGGCGACCCATCCCCGCGGCGCCGTGCAGAGCGGTGCCGGAAATGTCATCGCGTGCATTGACATCGGCGCCATTGGCAAGCAGCAAGTCGACGACCAGGGTTTGCCCGGCGCGCGCTGCCAGATAGAGTGGTGTGAGCCGGGCGCTGCGGGTGTTGACGTTGGCACCGGCCGTGACGAGCGCCTGGGTGACTTCTGTGTGCCCCCCTGCGATCGCGCAGCGGAGAGGCGTTCGGCCGTCGGCATCGGGTGCGTTCAGGTCGGCGCCACCACCAATATGAAGGTTCACCTGGGCAAGGTCGCCGTCTGAGGCCGCTTGATGAAGCGACTTCGTGGACGCGCCGGGGCCCGAAGCGCCGAGGGCGAAACATACGGTAGAGAGAACAACGATAAGACTCGCCATGACCATTGGTAACCGTTTCACGAGAATCCCCTTTTCAACAGTGATATCGCTTGTTGTTGCCTCTGGCGGCGATGAAGCCGACGGTAGGCACGCGTCTTCTATTATAACATAGACACGCGACGGCACGCCGAGCAAACCGCGCGAAAAGTCATGTTATCGGGCGGTCCTCACATGTCCTCGGCGTAAGTCAGGCCGAGCGAATCCGTGATCCGATCAAAGTCATCGAGGGAGTCAAACTCAATGATGATCTTGCCGCGCTGACCGTTCTTGCGTGCTTCAATGGCGACACGCGTCCCGAGCCGCCGGCGGAGCTTGTCTTCGAGGTCTGCAATGTGCGCTGGTTTGCTATAGGTCCTTGCCGGGGTGGCGGTCTCCTCGGTCAGGTACTTCCGCACGAGGCGCTCCACCTCGCGCACACTGAGCCGCCCTGCCAAGGCGCGGTTGGCCAGCTTGCGGCGGAGCTCATCGGTGGGCAGCCCGAGAATAGCCCGCGCATGGCCCATGCTGAGCCGACCGTCAGCCAGCATTTGCTTGAGTTCGTCTGGTAAGTCCAGTAGGCGCAGGTGGTTAGCGATTACCGAGCGATCTTCGCCGAGGCGCTCGGCGGCCTCGCTTTGCGTCAGCGAGAAGGCAGCCACATAACGTTGATAGGCCTTCGCTCTCTCGATGGCGTTGAGGTCACGCCTGTGGATGTTCTCGACCAGCGACCACTCGAAGAGCTGCTCGTCGGTGACGGACCGGACGAGCGCTGGGATCGTCGTGAGGGACGCCATCTGGGCCGCGCGATACCGCCGCTCGCCGGCAATCAACTGGTAGCTTCCCTGGAACGGGCGGACAATGATCGGCTGGATGACGCCGTTGGCACGGATCGAGTCGCTTAGCTCGACCAGGTCCTCTTCGTTCCATACGGTTCGGGCCTGATATGGATTTGGCGTGATCGCAGTGAGACTGAGTTGGAGCAGGGAATCATGTAAAGTGTTGTCAATAGGCAACGTAAGTGATTCCTGGTGTGACGGAGGAGACTGCCCTATGGCCTGAAGGTCGGCAGTTATAGGACCTAGCAGCGATTCAAGACCCCTGCCCAAGTGTCGCGGCTTCTCGCCCTTGCCGATCGCCATTCACACACTCCTTTCATGAGAGCCATAGTGGGTCAAGGTGGCCAGCCAGTGTAGCGATTCGTGGCGGCTGAATCAAGGAGTACTTCGGCAATTCAGGCCGCAAATCTGCAACTTTCCCATATAGGGGCTCAATGTGTTTCACGTGGAACACAGAGGTTTCAGCTAGGGCGGCGGCCCGTCCGGCAGCGAGGTCTGCCCAGCGTAGTGCGCTAGGCGCTATGGTCTGATGTTCGCGCGCGGCTTCCAAGAGGAGCAGGCCGGCCAAGCAAGCATCTTCGCGGAGAGCCGGCAGGGTCGGTTGCATGGCGATTGAGACAGATGATTTGGGAATGCGTCCGTCAGGTGAAGGACAGGAGGATGAGTCTTTCAAGCCTCTGCGTAGGGGATGCGGCAGCCGAACCAGTCCGAAGGGTCGCTGAATACTCATGTCAATGGGCTTGGGCTGCCTAGTCCCTGGCGCCCTGCCATGGAATGATTTGAGTGGGGATCCTCTATTCATGTCTGCTGGATGGATTGCAGCGCAAACGTGGACGGATTCGGTCGTGCATGTTTCACGTGGAACATCTCACCCGGGACGAGGACTACGCGGGGCGCATGGAGTCATCTGGCACAGGTTGCGCTAGCCGTAGAAAACGAATGCCCCAAGCAGAAATCCGTGGTGGTAGTCATCCCGTCAGGACCTTCGGTGACAGGGCAGGAAGTTAGTTATATACGCGACACACACAGCGGCGGGAGAGGCTTCCCCGGTTTCGTGCCACGCTTCCAGGTGGCCAACATGTCTTGGTTAGGGCAACTCGGCAGGAGAGATCGAGGCGCAGAGTTCGTTACGAACACGCATTCTTGCAATTGAAAGGCGTGGCATTATAGGACGGACTGGGCGCGCGTGTGGCTGGGATGGCAGGGCGGCATGGGTAGGAAGGAAGGAAAGGGCAAGTACTTGCAGGAGAGATTGCTCGGCTGGTGAATCGCAGGGCGCGCTGCTGGTAGGCTGGGGCGGTCAAGCTGGGCTTATGCGCAGGGAGGGCGGACGGCTGCGAGCTGGGCTACGCGGGGTCGGGTGCTTCCTCCTGGATGTATTCCCTGGTCTTGTAGCGGGCGGCGACGGGGATGAACAGGACGCCGGTCAAGAGCATGGCGCCAGTGAAGAACCAGTAGTAGCTGGCACCGGGCAGTTTGCTCGTGCCGTCTTCATTCTGGATAACGGCGTTGACGACGGCCGCGAATATGTTGCCGAGCGAGATAGAGAGGAGGTTCACGGACTGGATCAAGGACTTCATCCTGTTAGGGGCCTGCTTGTAGGCGAATTCGAGTGCGGTGACGGAAACCATGACTTCGGCGGCCGTCAGGAAAACGTACGCGAGGAATTGCCATCCAATTGACGGCTTGGCCCCGGCGGCGATCTGCATCTC
>CAYNQP010000117.1:0-9154 GCA_964399325.1 uncultured Pirellulales bacterium | reverse complement strand
ATCCAGGCTCGACATCACCACCGAGACCAGCACCACCAGCAGCACCACCAGCACACCCTGCCATTCGGGCGCCATGATCGACTTGACCAAGCTCAACAGAACGTGATCTCCATCCGTTCCCGCGTGAACGATGCCGCGCGCCAACACCCCGAGGGCAATCATCACCGTGAACCAGACGACACTGAAGACGCCCGCCAGAACGAAGCTATTGCGCGAGACACCCGTGGTTTTCGAGGCCAAGGCCCGGTTGGCATACGGCGGAATGAGCGTCTCGCCCAAAAGGAATGCCGCAACAAGACCGACGATCTCCCACGGCGTTCGCGCGGCGATTCCCTCTCCCGTCGCCGTCCACATCTGCTCGACGAACCCGGATGCGCCGCTCTGAAAATGAAAAATGAGCGTAACCAGCAATACCGCAGGTAGCAGTACCGCAAACACAGCGAACTGAAAGGCGTCGGTAATGACACTGGCCCGCAATCCGCCGGACGTCGTATACAAGGCCGTGACGCCGACGACAATGAGCACGGACAGCCAGCCCGGAAGGCCAAACATACCGCTGAGAACGACTTTTCCCGCATGGGCCATGACCGCGGCCAAGAACGCGCATACGCTGACAGAAATGACTCCCGCGAAGATATGGCACCTGCGATCGTACTTCTGGCCGATGGCGTCACCAACGGTGTGACAGTCGCTCAGGGCGCGAAGTCGAGGGGCCACGAGCAGGCCGACGAGCACATTCTGAAGCGAATACGCCAGCCCCACCCCCAAGAAGAGGACCCCGCTGCTATAGCCCTTTCCGACAAAACCAATCGAAAACCCAGCGCCGACGTAGGTCGCGCAGAGGCTCCCGAAGATCAAAGGCAGGGGCAAAGCCCTCCTGGCTAGTGAGAATTCTTCGTATTCCCGGGCGGCGCGAGCGCGCAGCGCGACAAACGTGAGAACTGACACGTAGCCCACTACGAGTGCCACCGACAACACCGTATGCACCGTCCTGTTTCCTAATTCGTCTGTCACCTCCCGCCCGGCGTGACGAAGCGAGCGGTAACGGTCTATTCACGCCCTTCTTGGAACATCTCCTCTTCCAGTTCGCTGATCACCTCATCCAGGTCCGATTCCGTGCGAATCCACCCGAACCGGGGATCGACCAGGAACGTGCGGTACCACTGAATCAGGTTCTTGGCAAAGTCCGCGTCTTTGCAGTAAATCCCGAAGGAAATCTCCCCGGCATGGGAGCCGGCCTTGCGGGGAATCTGGGGGAAGGCCAACAACACCGCATCACGTGACAGCAGAAACTCGATGTCGGAAACCTTGCTGTTGTAGATGCGTAACTGGCCTGACGCGATCACCTCGGGATACTTGCGAAACAAGTGCCGGGCCGCATTGGAGAACCCGGGGACACTGAGATTCATCGCACGGTGCACGCGGACATCGGGATAGTTCTCGATGATGGTGTAGAGCTGGCTGAGATAATCATCCATCGGCTGCCGCTCGCCTTCGAACAGCATGCAGGTCCACATCTCCCCGTTGCCGGTCGCGTCCAACTGGTCCTCGCACATCTTCTTGGCGGCGTTATAGGTCTCGCGCCGGTTGCCGAGCACCTTCAACTGGCGTTCCATCAGGACTTCCGCCCAAACCGGCATGTCACGGGGCAGCGTGTCCGGCGGACAGACACCGAGCCGGGTCAGCAAACGCAAAAACTGTTTGCGCTCGGAACCGTAGAAGCGCCGGCCGACCACGCTGCCCACGTTGCCGTTGCACTCCAGGCCGTACTTCTTGTGATATCCGAACGACAGGCGGTGGATCTCGTAGCCCCGCTCGCCCAGCATCTTCTCCAGTTCGCCAATCAACAGGACCGCCTGCTTCTCGGGAGCCTTGTCGACCGACAAATGCACGTTGGGACAGAGCACCACCGGCCGCTTGCCCAGGAGGTTCGCCAGCGCGCCGAACTCATCGGCGACCTGCTCGATCTCCTGACGTCCGTCGTACCGCTCGATACAGACAAAGATGACAAGCACATCCTTAAAAACCTTCCGTGGCTGCGACGGGGAAATAGTCGAAGGATCGATCCGAGTGCTGGGTTCCTTGTCTTCAAAATAGCATGAGGAGCACTGATAGCTATCTAAGATCATATGGCTACGTCAATTCAACAGCTCAGTTACAGATTCGCATGATTGCGGCTTCGACTACGCGTTGACGCCTGCGCCTTCTTCAGCCGCGATGCAATCCCGGCGTCAACGCGGGAGATAAAAAGCCCCACGTCCGGCGTCACTACCTTGTCGCCGAACCCGGCACTGTTGATCAGGCGCACGACCTCCGTGGCCCCCCAGAAATCACGGGAGCCGCGGATGCGCTTGGCCTCCTCACGGGTCAGCGACTTCAGGAAGCCCGGCAAGCAACCGTCACGCAACGCCCCGGCGTAGTCCGCCACTAATTCTTGGATTTCTCGATCTGCGTTCAACATGGTAAACCACTCCGATCAGAAGAAGACGCTCAGTCTTCCTCACCGCAATCTTTTAGCATTCCCCTCAATTTCAAAATCGTTCGGAACTCGAGCATCTTGACGGCACCCACCGTCGTCTTGAGCTGGTTGGCAATGGCCCGGTTCGACATCCCCTGCATCCATAGCTCGATCGCCTTGCGTTCCCTCGCCTTGAGCTTGCCCAACATGCGGTGCAAGAGTTGCTTCAGCTCCGCTTGGGCTGTCATCTCACACAAGCCCAACTCAGGCGCTACCAGGCCCTCCAAATCCTTCTGAGACATGGACAGGTTTCGATTCATCCTTCTATACACTTCACGGAGTCGCTTGCGCATGTAATAGAGGTACACCGTTCGCAGCAGATGCCTCTCATTGACAATGTCGCGCAAGTGATCCGAGTTTTCCCAAATATCCGCATACACGTCTTCCAGCACGTCCTCGCATTCGACCTCATTGCCGAGATAGCGATACAAGTGCTTGCCAAAGATGTTGAACGTCGCTCTGACAAAGGGCTCCATGGCCCGGCGACGCGAGTCGGCATCGGGAGACGTCAGACCTTTTAGTGCGTTACGCAGCCGCTTGTCCATATCCGGTTACTTCGTTCTCCGATTCACGATCGTCCCCGCCTTCACGGCCTCGAAGCCACCCCTAATGGCCTCTCATATCACCACGGAAGGCGCGGGGCACAAAGCCCCTACGATGTCCATTCTATCGCAGGGGTATGAGAAACTCAACCGGCAAGCTCCCGCATTCCCGGCCGAATCCGCGGCTCCCGATTCTTGCCGCTGCCTTGTTGTCTTGTCAAAGTTCATAAGCCGGCTCCGCCCGTCCAAAGCCTTCGTCCTGGGGTTATCTCCCATGTCATTCCGAAACGCGTAGGCGAAAGAGTCTGCCCGCGTGTACAAGGCAGAAGACCGCGCCACCGAGCAGGACAATCATCGCCGGTGTCGCAGACCAACCCAGCGAAGCCACCAGATTACGCCCGCCAGGCCCTTCCCGCCCAACAGGCAGACCTGAGCCGGGCTGCTGATAATCATCATTCACACCCGCACCGCCGGCTCCGACACCAACGCCGAGGTTCTCGGGCTCGGCACTCGATTCCGGCTCGGTCGGCATGCTCGGTAACACCTCATCGGCGTCGGCCTTCGGTTGCGGTGTCACAGCATTCGACGGCGCCGCCGCCTTCATCCTGTCCAGAACATCAGTGAGCTTCCGCGTAGCCTCAACCTTGTCTTCGGACGGCGTCTGGACCGCCGCACCGGCTGCGTCCGTCTGCGTCTGGACACTGCCGCTGTCAGTCGTGACCGCCGCTTCCAGCTTCTTGACCAGGTTCAGCAGCACCTTGGCCGCTTTGGCGTTCCTGGCGTCCTGCCTGGCCCGTTCGAGCGGTCCGCGTGCATACTCGGTCTCGCCAATACCCAGCAGATTGTAACCGAGCAGAAGCTGCATATCCGCGTCGAAGCCGTAATCCTCGACCTTGTCCAGAAGGTCTTCGATCTGCTCGAACAAGGTGTCGTCATCGGGATAGAGCCCGCGCGGGTAGAACACGCCTTCGTCGGCAGGCGAGACTTTCTGTAGTGCTTCGCGAAGCACCTCGGCCGCCTCGGAGTACTGCCCGCCGGCAAACAACGCCTGAGCGTAGGCATACGGCAGGATCATATCGTCGGGGGCCAACTCCATCGCCGCGGCAAACTTGACCACAGCATCATCATAGTTGCCCGCCTCGAAATCCTTGACACCCGTCTCGAACAAGGCATCGGTCTGCGTCTGGGCCGACGGCTCCTTGGCCTGCTGCTCCGCCAACCTTTGCTGCACCTTGGCGTACGTCTCCGCATCGATCCCGTAAGGCAGAGAGCCCGAATCGGTGTTGCCGGTGTAGTACGCACTATCGGTATAGCTGCCGTTCTGGTCTGTGAAGTAGTTGTAAGTATAGTAGTTGCGCGTATCTCCAGCTACCTCGCGCGGGATCGGATAGTACCCGTTCCAGGCATAGGGATGCCAGCCATACCAGTAGTAACGCAGGGGGGTATAACCCGATGGCCAGTAGCCACCTAGGCTCACAAACACGTACTTGCGATGGTAGTAAGGATACACACAGTGAAAGCCAAGATGCGAACCATATGAATAGTAGACGGGATAATAGAACTGCGGCCAGATGATGCGATGGCAGAGGCGGTCATACCTATCCCGGTAAGTATAGACGTTGTGGGAGTCGTAGCGGACCAAGTCGGGCCGGTCACGATAGGTTATGTGAGGACGACGCTGGACGCGGTCGCCCAAGAACCGGGCCCCCTCGGTTCTGACGGGCCCGCCCGTGCGTCGGGCGTAATCCTGTAGTCGCGGCACAAGCCCCCGGCGATCCTGGATCTCCGAGCCGGCGACCCGCACGCGCTCTGCGTTGCCGTCCTTGCTCGATATCGCTCGCCCCGCGACGGCGGGATCGGTCCTTCGCTCACGGATGCGGTCACGAACCAGCGCTTCGCTGCGTGTTCTCACGCCCGCGTCGGGCGTCCGGGTCTGGCCAACCGCCGCGTCGGGCCTTCTGGCCTCTAATTGCACGCCGCTGTCCTGCCGATCCTTGCCGGGCGAATACCGCTGCTGGCTCTCCCGGAGCCGACCGAGAAGCGCTCTGGACTCCGCCGTGCTGCGATCCAAGGCGGGCGACGTCCCGGCGTCTCGATCCCGACGGGCCGCTGAGTTGTAGATCTGCTCGGCGGGACGACCGGAGCCCGATTGGCTGTGGATCGTAATCGAAGACGTACCCCCTCCAGGCGTGCTCCTCGAAGGCGCCAAGGAGGCCTGCGGAATGCGGGTGCCAATCGACTGGCCCAATCTCGGCGATATCCGCGGGGTCAAACTCGGTACCACATCCCGGCTCAGCCGCGGTGCCGCCTCAGGACTCAGCGTCGGCGCTACGCTCGGGTTCAACTGGGACACAACGTTCGGACTCAATCTCGGTGCCACGTCCGGATTCAGTCGCGGCACCACACTCGGGCTTAGCCTCGGCGACGTCTGTGGGCTCAATTGCGGGGATGTCTGCGAACGCGAACTGTTGAAGGGAGGCAGTCTCCTGATAGTCACCGGGTTACGCGGCGTACTGACGCCCGATCGGCTGGGCGTTGACGGGGCGCGCACCGTCGGGCTCCTCAGAGAGAAGTTTCTGCGCAGGTTCAGCGACGGGCGGCGATTGATCTGTGGTGCCGACCGCGAGGGACTGCGATTGATCTGCGGCACCGATCGCGAAGGGCTGCTTATGCGAGGGCGACTAAGCGAAGGCCGCGGCATCGATATGCGCGGCACCGACCGCGAAGGGCTGCCTGTGCGAGGGCGGCTGAGCGAGGGCCGCGGCGTTGATATGCGCGGCGTGGATGCCCGAGGCGCCGGCGCCGAAGGCCGGCTTGGTGCAGGCCTCGCAGCCGCCCTGCTGGCGGCCCTATCGGCCCCCGGGCTGCGGGACTGACCCAACGCAGAGGCCACCAGCCACAGAACCGTGGCCACAGCCAAGGTCGCAGCAACCGTCCTGGAACGGGTTTTCTTTTTTTGAGCGTACATCGTAGAATCTCCTTTCTCCGGAGGATTCTCTCTCCGGCACCCCGGGACTCCCCTTCCCATATTACCGCCGGCACCTGCGGGCTTACTGGGATCATGCGACATTCCGCATCGCACACCCCCGAGCCCATGATGCCATAACCTCAATTATACAAAGAGCTTAGTATCTCCTAAAGGACGGACCGGCAAGCCTTTTTCGCATCGGGCCCACATTTACCTTCCGAGGCGCATGCCCGCGCCGTCCTCTTATGAACTTTCTACTCCATAAAGGCCAACGTGTTGGGGCCGGTAACACAAAAAGTCCTGGCAAATCAACGATTTGCGCCGCCCCGCCGTTTGGAGTTCCGCCTTTAGGCGGTTCTATTCTGAGCCGCGTAAACGCGGAACTCCGAACCTGCGACACCGGGGAATCGTCGCGCGACCCGGCTACTGCTTGGCCTTCACGTCGAAGCAGAAGAGGGCGTCGTGGTAGCGCAGGTAAAATCGGCTGTCCAGGAGAACCGGGTGGGCCCAGGCGTCCTTGACCGGACTCTCGGTCAGTTGAAAGCGGCCGGCGACCTCGACCTTGTCAGATTCCGGCTTCAGCAGGGCCACCACACCCCGCTCGTCGAGGCAATGGAGCCTGCCGTCGGCGTAAATGGCGGAACCGATGGTCAGGTCCTTGAATTCGTACTTCGTCCGACCCGTCTGCCAGTCGATGACAAACCACCACTTGAGTTTCTCGTAGCCGGCGGCAAAGAGCGTGCCATCGGCCAGCACGGCCCCGCCCGTGACCGCGTCAACAGGAGACATCCAGACGTGTTCGGCGGTGAAGCCTTCGCCTGTCGCGCGGAGCCGATACTGCCGCCCCAACTCCGCATACGGCGTCATGAAGAACACCCGGCCGGAACCGTAGACGGGAGTCGAGACGTTCGTCCCGTAAGGGTTCTTCAGCGGGACGGTCCACAGAAGCCGGCCGGTGTCGGCATCGACGCCGAACCCATGTGCCGACGAACAATTCGCGATCATCCGACGCCCGGCGAAACGAAACAGAATAGGCGAGCGCGGACGGCGGCAAGTCTTGTCATCTGGCACGCGGCATTCGTAGGGGCGAATAATCATTCGCCCTTCCTCTTGTCCGTGCCACGGGTTGGTTCCCAGAGCAGGGCGAATGATTATTCGCCCCTACGGGCATTTCTATGGGGCTGTCTTTCGCCACCGCGGTGCCCGGGCGCGTCTCAGCGGCCGAAATCTTCCGGGAAGTTGAGATAGGCGTACTCGCCGAGGAGTTCGTAGGCCTTGCGGTCCCGGGCCTTGGCCGCCTCGACCTCATCGTCGAAACTACCGATTTGGCATGTCTCGCCGCGGTATCGGATATGTGCCACCCATTTGTCCTGCCGGCGGGACACACCTACGAACCGGGAGGTCCCGCCGCGAGGCCCCCGGTTACCCTGATTCTGCAGCGGCGTACACACCCGCAAGTTGCATCTGCGGTTATTCAGGCCGTTGCCGTCGATGTGGTCGACCACGTAGCCCGGTCGGGCCTGCATGATCATGCGGTGCATATACACCAACCGTCCCTCTGTCGCACAGATCGCGTAGATCTTGCGCCCTGGACGGGACGCATACCACTTATACTTGCTCAGCTCCTCGTAGTCGGCGGCATCGACGGTGGCGAACAGCCCATGCCCCAGCGGGATACGCCGCACGCTCGGGTCAGACTCGGCGCCCAGCACCGCCGCCAGGTCCCCCACCGGTCTCGCTCCCCGCGTTTGCCAGCTCTTGCGTTTGAAGTTGCGGCACGTGTCGATCGGCAATACCTCGCGCAGCTCCCCGTTACTGTCCGGATGGTTCGTACACAGCAGCAGCCGCGTCGTGCCCTCCCACTTGTCCCGCAACTGCCGCGACTTCGGCAGGGCGCAGGAGTACGCGCACAACTGGCATCGCCCCGCGAACAGGATCGCGTAAACCGCTTTCCAGCGCTGGCCCCGGTACTGCTCCGGCCAGACCGTACTATCCGCCGGCGGCACGCGGCCGACCTTTCTCCTTTTGCGTTGCTCCTTTTGCCTTTTATCTTGATCCTTTTGCCTTTCCCCCTGCTTCTTCATGTCTGATGCCTTTCCGTCGAAAATCCGAAGCACTAAACTCGAAATCCGAAACAAGCACGAAGGACCGAAACACCAAATTCGAAACCAGGCCGATCCGCGCGTAGGGGCGAATAAGCATTCGCCCTCCCTCCCGGCATATTCGGATTTCGCATTGGCGCCACGTATCGCTTTACGCCGTTTCGCCTATATGGTACTTTGACCATGCGTCGGTGTCCACAGAAAGATTAACACTGTGCTCATGTTTTGTATTCCCTAAACGCTGGACCCGCCAGGACTAAGGAAACCCCGCCAGAAAAATGTAGCCCAGCCGCCCCCGGCTGGGAATGAGAAGGAGGCCTCAGCACCGGCTGAGGCGGCAACCGACTCACCGCCGAGGGCGACGGTGCCACATGAGAATATCGCCCCCGAAACGATCCGCCGGCGGCGCCTTCGAATCACGAGCGACGAGCGACGACATACGAGCGACGCCCCCCGTCCCCCCCGCTTCACGGAATAACGCGCACCAAGGCCGCTTCTTCCTTTACATTTCTGTCGCCGGGGCTCTATAATGAGGTCGTGCATTCTGCGACGTAGGGGCTCTGAGAGACACAGGACACCCCTCGACCCGGAGACTGGCAGTGTTGGGAGAAAACGAGAAATGGGTAGTTGCGACCCGCTATTCCCTGGGGACAGACTTCGGTCGATCCGGAAAACGTACCTGACACCGTCATGTTTCCAGATAACTGCTGCACGCGGAATCGAGGTTTCCGGATAACATACAGATTGGTGGTGTTATCGAGGTAGAACACTCATCACACGGCAGCACTTGGAGAGTTTAGGGGAATAGCTCAATAACTCCTACAGAGAGATATCAAGAATACCATATAATCACTTGTTGGGCAACAACAAAAGAAAGGAAGGTGTCCGATGAAAAACAACGTAGCAGTCCTAATAGGTCTTAGTTTCGCGACGGCTCTGGCAATGGTGTCCTGTACAACAAGTAGTCAATACGGGATGAAGTCGCAGAAAACAATTTACCGATCACAATACGTTATTCCTGAAT
>CAYNQP010000116.1:0-9247 GCA_964399325.1 uncultured Pirellulales bacterium | reverse complement strand
CTCAGTGGCCGGGACATCATCGGCTGCGCCCAGACGGGCACAGGCAAGACAGCCGCATTCGCACTGCCCATTTTGAACCGAATCTGCCACGAACAAGGGAGCAAGAAGCGAGCGATAAGATCCCTTGTTCTTACGCCGACGCGAGAGCTGGCCGCCCAAGTCGAGAAAGCCATGCTCGACTATGGCCGCTTCCTGGACCTGCGGACACTGGCTGTCTACGGCGGTGTGAATATCAAAGGTCAACTCAGTGCGCTGCGCCGCGGCGTTGATATCGTCGTGGCCACGCCTGGACGGTTGATGGACCACATGCAGCGAGGCACCATCGACCTCAAGAAGGTTGAAGTGCTCGTTCTCGATGAGGCCGACCGCATGCTCGACATGGGTTTCATCAGAGACGTGCAGAAAATCATCGCCACTTTGCCCAAGCAGCGCCAAACATTGCTCTTCTCGGCCACGATCTCCCCCGAAATCAGAACGTTGGCCGGCAGTGCCCTGAAAGACCCGGTGACGATCCAAATCGGTCAGCCGCGCAACCCCATCGAGACCGTCACACAGCATGTCCATCTGGTCGAAAAAGGGCTGAAAATCGATCTTCTGCAGCACATGCTTCAGAACAGTCCGATGTACAGCGTGCTGGTCTTCTCCCGTACCAAGCACGGAGCGGACAAGATCAACAAACGGCTGACGCGGGCCGGCATCGTGTCCGTCTCGCTGCACTCAGGGCGCAGCCAGGGACAACGTCAGCGCGCCATGGAGGGCTTCAAGAGGGGCCAATACCAAGTGATGGTGGCGACTGATATCGCGGCCCGCGGCATCGACATCGAGGGGATTTCGCATGTCATCAACTTCGACGTGCCGGCCGTCGCGGAGGACTACATCCACCGGATCGGACGCACCGGGCGAGCTGCCGCCACGGGCGATGCCCTCACGTTTGTGAGCCCGGAAGAACGGAAGTACCTTCACCAGATCGAACAATTCATCGGGCGTAAGTTCACACCTGAGCCCTACGACCGCTTCACTCACGCTCGATCGGACGTGCCGCCGCCCAAATCAGTCGATAAACCGCGCGGCAACAGACGTGCGCCGGCGACGGCTTCGTCCGCAGGTAGAAAGCCGCATACGTCCTACAAGCGACGCCGGAAAGCCCCCAGGCGGTAACCTCCCGGAGCGTTCCGGCCTAAGAACATAGGCTATTATCTGGGTCCCGAAGACGTCCTCTTCCAGGGGGATGGGGACTTAGGCCCGGTCTTTCTGCGATACTCCTGTATTCGCGGTTTGCCCGCTCGGCGTTTGCCATGGGGCGATGGCTTCGCACCCTTGCCCCCCTTCATGAGGAACAAGGCTTTGGCACAGGCATCGCGGGTGGTGCGATCGGAATGCCTCTGGCCATTCGTGAGAAGCTCGACAGCCATCTTCTTCATTCGGCCCTGCATGCTTCGCAAGCCGTAGGCAGCCGCCTTCTTCGCCGTTCTGGGGAACTGGCCGAACAGCGTTTCTTTGAGAATATCCAGGCCATCCTCCTGCATCCACGACAGATTGAACGCCGCCAGCCTCGCCGTTGAGACGTTCTCGGAGAACAGCTTCTCTCTGAGCTTGTCCAGCAGTTCAATCGCGGCCTCATCCTTTTCCCGCCCGGAAGGTTTCCTCTTTTCGAGCTTCATACCACCATCCTTAACAATCCGGTTCTACCCCCTACCTTTTTCCATCCGTGGGAAGAGGCTGTTTTCTCCCCTCTATCAGTCCTCTATGCGGCGAAGTCCCCGCCTCTCAGAAGGCCGACGCCAGACCCCATCCGCATCCACACACTTGACCAACGACGTCAGTGTACGCGATTGGGAGCCACCCGGCAAGAACAAGGCGGGCAAAAATATCCAAACATCGGTACTAAAGACACCAATTCAGGCAATTTACGGGACTTTACGCGGACACGGCAGCGGAAGTCCCCACCCCGCTTGCGTCGCCGTTCCGGGCCGAGCATGTGACCTCGGTCTCAGAGAGCCCGTTGTGACGCGTGTTGTGAACTCACAACGACTCGGTGCGCTCTGATCTCCTTCAGCCAGGAATAGAGCACCGGGACAATCAGCATGGTCAAGATCTCGATCGTCATGCCCCCGAAGGATGGAATGGCCATCGGCACCATAATGTCGGAGCCGCGCCCGACGGAGGTCAGGACGGGAATCAAGGCCAGGATCGTAGTGGCGGTGGTCATCAGACACGGGCGAACCCGTCGAGTTCCCGCCGCGATAACGGCCTTGCGTATCTGCGGAATCGTCTCGGTCCGCCGGTCGCGAAACGACTGTTCCAGGTAGGTGCACATCACCACGCCGTCGTCGGAGGCAATGCCGAACAGGGCCAGAAAACCGACCCAGATCGCCACGCTCAGATTGATCGTGTGAACCTGGAATAGCCCTCGCATATTGACACCGAAGACGTCGAAATCGAGAAACCACGGCTGGGCATACAGCCAAATCATCAGGAAGCCACCCGCCCAGGCAACAAGAATGCCGGAGAAGACGAGTGTCGTCGTCGAGACGCGCCTGAACTGGAGATAGAGAATGAGGAAGATAACGAAGAGGGCCAGAGGAACTACGACCGTCAGGGTCTTTGTGGCCCGGATCTGGTTCTCGTACGTTCCCGCGAAGGTATAGTGGACGCCCTCGGGGACGACAAACTCACCCGCATCGATCTTCTCCTGCAGGTACTGCTTGCTCTGCTCGACAACATCGACCTCGGCGTACTGCGGCTTCTTGTCGAAGACCACATAGCCCGTCAGGAAGGTGTTCTCGCTCTTGATGGCCTGCGGCCCCCGCAGGTAGCGAATCTCGGCCAACTGGATCAGCGGTATCTGCACGCCCTCCGGGGCGGAAACCAGAATCTTCTCTATCGTCTCGATCTGGTCGCGCAGCTCGCGCAGGTAACGGATTTGCACACCGTAGCGTTCCCGCCCTTCCACGGTGGTGGTAATGCGTTTGCCCCCGATAGCGACCTCGATGACATCCTGGACCTGCTGAACGTTGATGCCATACCGCGCGATGGACTCGCGATTGATGTCGATTTCGAGATACGGCTTGCCCACGATCCGGTCGGCGATGACGGCGCCCGCTTCGACGCTGGGCACCTCCTTGAGAAAACGCTCGATGTCCAGGGCTACTTTCTCAATGGTCTCAAGGCTGGGTCCCTTGACCTTGACCCCCATCGGGGCCCGCATGCCGCTTTGCAGCATGACGATTCGCGCCGCAATGGGCTGGAGCTTCGGCGCGCCCGTGGTGCCGGGAATCTCGCCCGCCTTGACAATCTCGCTCCAGATGTCGTCCGGGCCATGGATGTGGTCGCGCCACTGACGAAAGGGACGCCCGTGCGGATCCGGAATGAGACGGCCTTGCTCGTCACGCACATACTCGCCCTGGGCTCGGTCGTACTTGAACCGAACGTTATGCCCGTCTTTGTCGGTGATATACTCGCTCTTGTAGTTGATGACCGTTTCGATCATCGAAATGGGGGCCGGATCGAGCGGCGAGTCTACCCGGCCCAGTTTGCCCACCACGGAATTAATCTCCGGAATCGCCTGGAAGGCCATGTCTTGTTTCTGCAGCACGTCCAGCGCCTCACCGATAGACGCATGGGGCATTGTCGTCGGCATGTACAGAAACGATCCTTCGTCCAGCGCCGGCATGAACTCCTTGCCCAGCCCGGGAAAGGCCCCGGCCGCCGCGGTCCAGGCATGACTGTGCCGCATGGACTCCGGTACGAAGAAGAAAACCTTGGCGAAGCCCTGCCAGACCATCGCGCCGGTGACCAGCAGCATCGCCGGCAAGCTCAAGAAAGCCAGCTTGTGCTCCAGACACCAACCCAGGATATGAGGGTAGAAGTGCTGGAAGAGCCGGAAGAAAAGCAGCAGGCTCCCAATGAGCAGTCCCACAAAGATGAAGTTGCGGACGAATCCCCTGATCGGCCCCAGGGGCAGCCAGTGAGTCGTCAGGATGATTCCCACGAGAATGACCGCCAACGCATTGGCCAGGAATGGCGTCAGGTTATTCACCTTCTTGGGCAGATGTTCGTGCGTGAGATGGTAAAGCCCTATCAGACCGACGATCGCGCCGACCCACCACCCCACGAGGATGCCTGCGACCGCTGCCAATCCGAGCAACAACGCGCCCAGAACGTAGCGCTTGATCTTTCCGAGAGTCGCCCGGCGGACGAAGAGGATGTGAGCGACCGGCGGGATGATCGTCAGGGCAACGATGATAGAGGCAATCAGGGCGAAGGTCTTGGTAAAGGCCAAGGGCTTGAACAGCTTGCCCTCGGCCCCCGTCATCGTGAAAACCGGCAGAAAGCTGACCACCGTGGTCGCCACGGCCGTCAGGATAGCGCTGCCGACCTCCGACGAAGCACGAAAGACCACCTCAAGCGTGTTCTCGCCTTCTTGGGCCTCGTCGAGACGCCTCAGGATGTTTTCGGATATCACAATTCCCATATCCACCATCGTGCCGATGGCGATAGCAATGCCCGACAAGGCGACCACGTTGGCATCGATGCCGAACGTCTTCATCCCGATGAACGCCATGAGGATCGCCAACGGCAGCAGAGCGCTGATGAGCACGGAACTGCGCAGATGAACCACCATCACGATCACCACGATGATCGTAACGAGAATCTCTTCGACCAGCGCCGTGTTAAGCGTACCGAGCGTCTCGTAGATCAGCCCGGCCCGGTCGTAGAAAGGCACGATGGTGACCTTGGAGACGGTGCCGTCGGCCAGAGTCTTCTTCGGAAGACCGGGCGCGATCTCCGCGATCTTTTCCTTTACGTGCTTGATGGCCGCCAGCGGATTGGAGCCGTAGCGCACGACAACCACCCCTCCGACGGCCTCGGCCCCGCTCTTGTCCAGCGCTCCACGCCGCAACGCCGGCCCCTGCGAGACCTTGGCGATGTTCTTGACGTAGATCGGCACGTTGTCATTGACTCTGACGACGGCGTTCTCGATGTCGGAGATGTGCTTGATGAAGCCGAGGCCGCGCACGACGTACTCGACCTTGTTAATTTCGATCGTTCGCGCCCCTACGTCGATGTTCGACGCCTTGACCGCCTTGACGATGTCACCCAAGCCGACGCCGTACGCCCGCATCGCATCGGGGTCCACATCGATCTGATATTCGCGGGCGAATCCGCCCACCGACGCCACCTCGCTGATGCCTGCGGCCCCGCGCAAATTATCCCGGACATACGAATCCTGAATCGTACGCAACTCGTCGAGGTCCCAGCCGCCGGCCGGGTGGCCGTTGGGGTCACGGCCTTCAAGCGTATACCAGAACACCTGTCCCAGGGCCGTCGCGTCGGGCCCCAAGGCCGGCTGAACGCCTTCCGGCAGGGTCCCTGCAGGCAGGCTATTGAGTTTCTCCAGCACCCGGCTGCGCGACCAATAGAAATCCACGCGCTCATTGAAGATCACGTAGACGCTCGAGAAGCCGAAGAACGAGTAGCTCCGCACCGTCTTGACATCGGGAAGCGCCAGCAACGAAACCGTCAGGGGATAGGTCACCTGGTCCTCCACATCCTGTGGCGACCGGCCCATCCACTCGGTGAAGACGATTTGCTGGTTCTCCCCGATGTCCGGGATCGCATCGACCGGCACGGGCGACCGGGGCAGCCCGCCCAAATCCCAGTCGAACGGCGCGACCATCAGGCCCCAGCCGATGACCAACATAACGACCAGAGCGACCACCAGCTTGTTTTCGAGGCAGAACCGGATGACCCTATCCACCAAGCCATCCGGTCGGAGGTCACTGCTCTCTTGCTGCGTTGCCATCAATGCCTCGTCTTACGTCTCTATCTATGGCTGAAACTGGGGCAGCTTGGAAATGTACTTCTCCGGGTCGGCCAGGAACTTCTCCTGGCAGCCATTGCAGCAAAAATATACCTTCTTACCCTTGTACTCGACGAAGATATCTGGGTTGATCGGATTGCCTTCCATCACGGGACAAATCTTCTGCTCGATGGCGGCGGCCATCTGCTCTCCGGCGGCCATGACAGTGTCCTTGGCGGCAGCAGCCGTTTCCTTGGCCGCCCCAGCAAGAGTCTCCGACTGGGTTTGGCCCATCGCCGGCTCTGAAGCCGATGGCTTCGGCATTGGTGGCTGTGCCACCGGCTCTTCCTTTTTCGCGCAGCCCTGAGCAAAGAGCAATAGGGCCAACGCGGTGCCCACGATGATCAGGACGGTCTCAAGAGATTTGCATTTACGGTTCATCTCAGTCTCCTTTTTCACATTACGATTAGTTTGTCCGTTCAACACACGTCATTGATTGTGATTGTGGCCGGCCGGCATCGACAGGGTCCCGCCTTCCGGACTCATCATGCTGGGCTTGGCCTGGATCTGCAGGGCCGAATCGATCTTGAAGTTGCCGTGCGTCACCACCACCTCACCTTCGCTCAGTCCCGATACGACCACATAGTAGTCCCCTGCTCGCGGTCCCAGGACGACTTCCCGGCCCTCGAATGTTGGGACCTGTGTTTCGGGCTTCTTGACGTACACCACGGCACGCATGCCTGTGATCAGCGGCACTGTCGCGGGGATGACCAAGGGCAGCGGACCCGCAGCCTGAGCACCGACGTAACCGAGCGACTCGGTGGTCACCAGGTCCATCCCGCAAATGTCGCACGTACCCTTCTCGTCCTTGACGACCGACGGATGCATCGGACAGATCCACTCGCCCGCCATGTTCGGGTCCATCACCTTGCCGCCTTGGGCCATCTGTGACGCGACCAGTGCGTGCACGAACATCTCCGGCTTGAGCCGCCCGTCAGGATTGGGCACGTTGACCCGGACTTTGACCGTTCTGGTCCTGGCATCCAGCATCGGGGCGATGAAGCTGATCCAGCCCTTGAAGATTTCGCCCGGGTAGGCCTCGGTGGCGAATGTGAGTGTCTGCCCGTAGCGAATCCAGGGCAGATCCGACTCATAAGCGTCCAGCCTGACCCAAACCTGAGACAGGTCGGCAACCGTATAAATGTGCGTGCCCGTGTTGACGTACATGCCTTCGGTGGCCATCTTGTCTATCACGACACCGCCAATAGGTGCGTTGATCGTTAGGTGGGTCAGGGGCCGGCCGGAAGCCTCTATGCTTTCGATCTGTTTAGCATCGAGGCCCAGTAGACGCAGCTTCTCGCGCGTGGCGGCCAGCGTGTCTTCGTTCGACTTTCTCAGATACTCCGACGCGCTCTCGCTCGCCGATCGCGTCGCCTTCAACGCTTGCAGCAATTCCGCTTGGGCACTGACGAGCTCGGGACTGTACAGATAGACCAGGTGATCGCCCTGCGCCACGGTGGTGCCAGTGAAATCGACGTAGAGCCGGTCAATGCGGCCGGGCACCCAGGCCGTGATGGATTTCACGCGGGTCTCGTCATAACTGATCTTGCCTACCATCCGGATCTCTCTGGCAACGGCCTTCCGCTCGACCGTCGCGGTCTGGATATCCATCAGCTTGGCGGCCTCTTCCGAAACGGCCAACTCGCGCGCCGATGCTTGCGCGGCCATGTTCTTCGGCATTGGGATCAGGTCCATCCCACAGAGGGGGCACTTGCCGGGCTTGTCCCGCACGATCTGAGGGTCCATCGAACAAATACCACTTCGTTGACGCCGCAGCCTCCGAGTGGGCGTCCATGGCGGCAGCAGGCACTTGTTGCCCTCCCGCAAAGACCACATATCCAAGCAGAAAGCCCCCGCCTAACAAGAAGAGCACCACCGCTCCGCGTTTGGCTACCCCGAATATATGCCTGCCAGCCTGCATTGAACCACCCTTTCAGTTGCCTTACATACTATTCCCATAGGCTTAGCGTTCAATTCTGTGTCTCTTTCTCACGCAACGTCCTGTAACTCCTGCGGATTCATAGGAAATGCGACTCGGCTTTATTGGCTCTCAGGCCACACGTCGGGAAGCTGGGCGCCGACCAGCATTTCCAACTCCGCCAGCCTCTGGTTGCGGTTGGTCAGAGCCCGCTCGTGCTGGAGCCTGAATCGCAGCAGAGTCTGCTCGGCATCGATGAGGCTCAGGAAGTCGATGGTTCCGGCCGAATACGCCGCTTCCGAAGCCCCGACCAACTCCTCGGCCTTCGGCACGAGCGTGCCGCCATAGAGCCTGACCTTCCGGCCGCTGTCCTCGTAGTCGTAGAGCACGCGCTCCGCTCGGGCGATCAGGGTGTTCTCTATATCCTGTTTCTGGTAGGAAGCGCGCCTGGCAGCGGCCCGGGCCTGCAATTCAGCCGCTCCGTAGCTCTTGCGCCAGATCGGGAGGTTCATACTGAACATCAGGATCACAGGGTCTTTGCCGCTGTCGGCCACGCCCGGCATGAGAGCGTCGCCCGTGTCGATCCAATCCACACCCACGCCCAGATCGGGGTAGAATCGCTTTTTCGCCAGTTCGACCCGGCTTCGCGCACTCTCAATGTTGAAGTCCATGGCCCGCAACTGGGGATTCCGCTGCTTGAGCGCATCCAACAATCGAGCCCGATCCACATCGGCCGGCGACGAGAGCTCTTGCTTCGGCCACGGTAGTAGCGCTTCGCTCTGCCGGTTCAGCACCGCATTGAGCCGCGCGACGACAGGCGTCCGCAATTCCTCCAGCGCTTTGAGCTTGTCGTCCAGTGTCGCCAGTTCCACCTGGGCTCGAATGATGTCCGGATGCCGGGCCGTGGCCGTGATGTACTTGTTTCGAGCCACCTCTTCGAAATGCTTCACCAGATCGAGGTCCTCGCGGGCCATCTCAATGGCCTGCTGCAGGTAAACGTACTCATAGAAGGCATCCTTCACGTCATAGAACAGTTGGAGCTTTCGGGCCTCATAGCGCTTTTGCGCGGCTTTGGCAACAGCGGCTGCCGCATCCGTGCGCGCCTCGATGGTTCCAAACCATGGGAATACCTGCGTGATACTGAGGCGCTGCCTCTGGGGACCGACGCGTGTCTCCACTTCCTCGATGAAGTAACCATAGGTGAATCGGGGATCGGGCAATGCCTTGGCCTGGGGGACCGCCTGCAGCGCCACCTTCCACTCTTCAAAAGCCGCTTGGAGACCGGCGTTGTGCAGCGCGGCGTGTAACAGGTACTCTTGCAGCGTCACGGGGGCATTCGGCTCAGCGACGGCAGCCGCTCCTGAAGACACGGGAAAGACACTGACGGCTAGGGTAAGCATCACGGCTACGTACATTGGATTCGCTCTCATGCGATTCCTCGCTCTCCTAGCAAAAAATGCGATTGC
>CAYNQP010000115.1:7664-9272 GCA_964399325.1 uncultured Pirellulales bacterium | reverse complement strand
GTTCCTCCAACCGGACGAGCCCGAGCCCTTTGCACGCCGGATAGACGACGATTTTGCCTGGGATCGTGCGATTCTCGACCGCCCGAATCCCGTCGAGAGCGCCCTGGAGATCGGAAATCGCCGCGACGCTGACGTTGGTGTCCAGTCGGCCGGACTCGACCTTCTCCAAGATTCGTTTCATGTCATCGAGCGTCGATCCACTCGTCCCGATGAAATACAGCCGCTTCTCGATGTACGCGTCCAGGTCGATCTCGCCCGTGACCGTCGCGGGGATGCCCGCGAAGACGTTGATGATGCCGCGCGGGGCGGCGTTGCGCACGGCCTTGGCCACGAGTTCCGGGATCGGGGCCATCAGGACCGTGTAGCTATGTTCCTTGCCGTTCTGCTCTTGTGCGGCGTTGTAGGCGCCGTACTCAACGCCATTTTCTCGAGCCAGAGGACCGGCGATTCGCGTCAACATCGCCAAGCGGTTGTCGTCCACGTCTCCGGCCGAGACGCTGATCCCTTCCACCCCTTGGCAGATGTTGCGTATCACGTGCATCATCCCCATTGGGCCGCCGGCTCCGACGACATCGATTCTGTCGCCATGGCGGATTTCTCCCGTCTTCGGGATGTACTTCAGCGATTCGGCCGGGTCCGAGCCGGTTGTGCCAATGATGCGAATCCCACCGTAGTGTACGCGGCCCACCGCCGCGACCACGGGGCGGTGGAATCGATCTCCACAAAGAACAATGTTCATCAGGCCCTGCGAAGCGACTTTCGCAAACAAGTCTTCCACGGTGGCCGCATCGTATCCGAAGTAGATGACGTCGTCGTACCCGGCATCTGTGAGGTCCTCGTATTCGCGCGCTCGGACCATGTTCACGCCGAGATTGGCGGGAGGCCCTGATTTGGACACCCACGTTACCTGGGCGGGCGTCCCGTAGCGTCTGAACAAATTGGCGAGCCGTCCCTCTTGGATCTCCGCCTCGACCACCACCAGCATCCGACCGTCGGCCTTGATTGTCGTGCGTTCCTTGCTGGCGTACGCATCTTCCACGCAGGCCCAGGGCTCGACCAGGGCAATCGCCGAGCCGGATAGGGCTTCGCCGGCCGGGATGAGCATCGATTCGCCCTCAGGGGCGGTAATGACGCGCTCATCCATCAGGACGTATTCCTGCAAGGCGCCCTCGAAGTTGTAGCCGAACGCGGCATTGGAATTGGCGGTAGGCAGCCACCGGTAATCGGTCTGGATGAGATAGCGTTCGCCCGGTTTGTGCTTCTCCACTCCCGGCCCGACCGCAACAACACGCACGACGGTTTCGTGGCCCGGCACGGCCGGCGCGGCATCAGGGACGTAGCTCGGTATCTCTTTGAGGATGGCCGGATCGATGCCTTCGACGACCGGGCCCTTGCGCACGTGGCCGGTGAACTGTTTGAGCAGCTTCAGATCGGAAAAGCACAGGCCGACGACTTCTACCTTCGCCAGAACCTGGTGCGGACCGGGCGGAAAGACCCTTTTGGACGTGTTTAGGACAAGCCGATCGGGCCCCACCAACTGCACGGCGTGCTGCAACTCGGGTATTTCCACCATGGGTCAGACTCTCGTTTCTGTCTCGAATAGGCTAG
>CAYNQP010000115.1:0-7654 GCA_964399325.1 uncultured Pirellulales bacterium | reverse complement strand
AATCGCGCATGTCAGATGTCTCTATTGCCGGCCGGAGGGCGACTATTCGTGTACCTGCTCCAATATCTCCTCAGGTGTCGCCACCTCTGTGAGACCGGCTAGGTTGGTCTCCTGGTCCGGCTGCATGGACCGTCCGAGCCGTTCGAAGAACCTGTTCCGCTCTGCCGCGTCTTTGAACTGCCGCCTTGCCCATTCACTGGTGTATCCAAGTCCGCACTGCAGTTGCATCACGGTATGCGCATACACGATGTGGGCGCCTCGAAGAAAAACAGGCAACAAGGGGGCCAGCTCGGCGCTGGCGAAGTCATCGACGAACTTCTGCCCCGGGCTGTTCATTTCGGTTCCTCCGACCACGACCAGGTCCCGTTTCTGGGCCAGTTCGATCACTTTGAGCAGGTTCTTGACTTTCTGGTCCTGCCTGCCCGGCGTGTAATTGCGGTCCGGAATGACGTTAAGCGCAACAGCCCCCGTGCGCATCGCCACATCCAGAAGCTCTTCCATGGCCTGCTCCCCGTCACTGGAACCGTCAAGCCACGTGTGGGTGGGCATGCCGCCGCAGGCCAGGATGAACTGATTCGTATCAGCCATCAGCGGGAACGAGCCTTTGTCGGGTACGACATAGCCGACCCCACCGCGTTTCATGGTCTTGGCTCGGATTCCGTTCAGCAGGTCCCGGTCCTCGGGCAGTCCCAATGGTTGGGCCTCGACGCCCAGCTTCTTACTCCAGAATTCCGCGAGCGCCTCGCCTGAGCCGAAGACTTCCACCGCCTTGCGCGCGTACGCCAGACACATGTGCCGTTCGGTGGCGTTGCCCGCCGGGGTCAGGGTCAGGACGTCGCGCTCGCAGTCGAGTTCCACGGGACTGAGATACTCATTCACCCGCGCCATCAAGTCTCGGTTTCTGCTCTGGGCCGTCCCCTTGAGTCCTCGCAGGAACGCCTCCTGAGAGGCAGGGACTTTCGAGGTCGGAAACCCGACACCCATGTGGTAGGAAATGCCCGGTTCGCCCGGCGAGTTGATGACGCGTGTCGAGAACTCCGGCACGTAGACCCGAGTCTCCAGGCCTGAGCAGCCCTTCAGCCCCAAGCTTCTGCGTGCCCGGCGGAACTCGTCGAGGGCGTCCAGGACATCGAAATCGATCGTTCCCGCCACGGCCAGACCCGCTTTGCGGGCCAGCCAGGCGAATTTGCTCGGCGAATAGCCGTAGGTGTTGTAGGAGAAAAACGTGTGGCAGTGAAGATTCACGAAGTCACCGGGCTGCGGCAGTTCGATTTCGCCCGACCCGATGCTGTCGCATAGCGCCTGCAAGGCTTGTTCACGTTCGGCGGTATTGAAGCTGTCCAACTGTTGTTCGAGATGCTCGGTCAAATGAATCTCTCCTTGTTGCGTGCGTCGCCGGCATGGGGTGAACATGCTCAGAGGTTGGCGTCAGCCATTTCCGCATTGCTCGTATTTCTGTGCCCAGACAGTTGAGTCCTGGGGTCGGTATTCTTTCAGTTCGGACGAATCGCGAACAATGTCTCTCGCTTCGTCGACGCCCGCGAGTTGACCGGTGGCGATGGCCTGCATCAGGATATTGCCGCTGGCGGTTGCCTCGATAGGGCCGGCCATGACCCTCTTGCCGATGGCATTGGCGGTGAACTGACACAGCAGCTTGTTCTGGATTCCGCCACCGACGATGTGGAGCACCTCAACGGGATCTCCCGTGATGTCCTCAATGGCTTCAAGCGTGCGGCGGTACTTGAGAGCCAAGCTTTCGAGAATCATGCGGACCATCTGTCCCTTGTCGCTCGTCGGCGTTTGCCCGGTATCCGACAGATGCTTGTTGATGCGGGCGGGCATGTCACCCGGTGCGAGAAAGTCACTGCAATCGCAATCGACGTGCCCGAAGAACAGTTGAGCCTTCGAGGCCAACTCGGCCAGTTGCCCGTAGGACATGTCCTGACCTTCGCGCTGCCATTGGCGTTTGCATTCCTGGACCAGCCAGAGGCCCATGATATTTTTCAACAGGCGGATCGTATTCTCCACGCCCCCCTCATTGGTGAATTCGTGGGTGAAGGTCTTGTCATTAACGATGGCCTGGGGCAGTTCAACCCCCATCAGGCTCCACGTCCCCGAGGACAGATAGGCCCAGTTGCAGCCGGAGGCCGGTACGCTCAGCACCGCAGAGGCCGTATCGTGCGAACCGACGGCGATGACGGGGATCCTGTCGCAGCCGATCTCCTCGGCGACCTCCTCCGTCAGTTTCCCGATGACCGTCCCGGGCATGACAACTTGGGGCATAATGGCCGTCGGCAACCCCAGTTTCTCGAAGATCGGTTCGGACCAGCGTCCGGTCTGCATGTCCATCATCTGCGACGTGCTGGCCAGGGTGTATTCGCCGAAAGCCCGGCCGCACAAGTAGTACGAGAACAGGTCCGCCATGAAGAGGAGTCGCCTGGCTCGGGTCAGGACGGTGGAGTTGGACAGACCCATAGCCAGAAGCTGGTAGAGCGAGTTAAGCTGCATGAACTGGATGCCGGTGTGCTGGTAGATATCGCGCTTGGGCATGAGCTCGAATGCCACGTCCATCATGCCGTTGGTGCGGCTGTCCCGGTAGTGGTAGGGGGGCTCGATGAGCTCCCCGGCGCCAATCAAGCCAAAGTCCACGCCCCAGGTATCGACGCCAATGCCCGCGACCTGGCCGCCGGCCTTCTTGGCTGCCTGGCCGATACCGGTCTTTATCTCGGACAGCAGCCGATCGAAATCCCACCGCAACGAGCCCTGCATCTTGACAGGTCCGTTGCTGAAGCGATGCATTTCTTCCAGGCTCAGCTTGCCACCGGAGATCGAGCCGAGCATGACTCTGCCGCTCTCTGCTCCAAGATCCACTGCGATGTAGTTCACGGTTCCCGCCATGTTAGAGAAGCCCTTCAGATCGAACCGCCATGAAGCTGGTGACGTCTTTCGACGAAATAGGAGTCTACTGTGCGGATGTGGGCACCGTCAACAAAAATGGACGTGCCCGGAGGCATGACGCGGCGGGACGGTTGCTGTCAGTAGGCGACGAGGGCGAGGTCCTGCTGGAAGCGGATCTTCGCTTGTCCGATGAGGTAGAAGCTGCCTGTAATGCAGATCAGGTCCTCGCGGCCGACGGCGCTGTGGGCCAATTGCAGGGCTTCGCCGAGGCTGCTGGATGTTTGGTACATCTTGCCGCAAATCTCGGTGTACATGTCGGCTAGGTCCTGCGGCGAAACGGCCTTGGTGGAACTGCTCCGCGTGAAGATGACCTTGTCAGCTCCATACTGAAGCTGGGTGAGCATGCCGGCGACGTCCTTGTCGGTGTTGCAGCCAAAGATGACGACCATCGAGTCGTACGGGATGTTCTGGCCGATCGCGTGGATCAAGGCTCGGATGCTGGCCGCGTTATGTGCCCCATCGATCATGATCCGGGGGTCGTTGCAGATCATCTCCATTCGGCCTGCAAGCGTTACCTTGTGAAGGCCCTCGGCCGCCTTGTCGATGTCGATCCTGTAGCCGGACGATTGCAGCTTGTCGAGCAGCGCCAGCGCCAGCCCGCAGTTGATCGCCTGGTGCTTGCCGTGCAACGGCACGCGCAGATGTTCGAACTTGCTCGTGGGCGTACTGAGGCAGATTCGCGTGTGCGGCCCGTGCTCGCGCGAAGTCTCGAACCGATAGGAGAAGTCGATGTCGGTGCCCGTGATGCTCAGGGGGGCCTTCACGGCGGTGGCCTGCTCCTTCAGAACGGTCATGGCCATCGGGTCCTGCTGGACCGTGATCGCCGGTATGCCTTTCTTGAACACGCCGGCCTTCTCCATCGCGATGTGGTCGAGAGTATCGCCGAGCTGGAGCTTGTGGTCTATGCTCAGGCTGGTAATACCCACGACTTGCGGCTGGATGACGTTGGTACTGTCCAGACGGCCGCCGAGGCCGGTCTCGATCACTCCAATGTCAACCTTCCGATCGACGAAATACATGAAGGCCAGAGCGGTCATCACCTCGAAGAACGTGGGCGGATCATCCTTGGACAGCTCTTCCACAGGGGCATGGATGCGGTTCATCAGGCCAAGCATCTCGGCCTCAGTAATCATCTCGGAATCCACCACGATACGTTCGTGCAGATGCACCAGATGCGGAGAGGTGTACAGGCCAACAGCATAACCGTTGGATTCCAGCATTCTGGCCAGCATGGTGGCTGTCGAGCCCTTGCCCTTGGTGCCGGCGATGTGGACGGTATGTATCTTGTCGTGTGGGTCCCCCAGCAGAGTCAGGAGGTTTCTCATCCGATCAAGGCTGAACGTCGTCACATTATAGCGCACACGCTCCTGCTTTTCGTAGTCCGTCCGTGCAAAGAGATAATCCATCGCCTGTCTGTAATTACTAAAAGGCTTCTTGGCTTTGGCCGAGACGATTTTGGAAGAGCTTTGTTTCGGGCGTTTCTTTCCGGCTTTCTTCGTCATTTTCATCATGAACGGATGATCGTAGCAGATCATATTCCCTCAGTCAACTGTTATGTGGCGTCTTTGCCCCGATAATGCTGCGTTATGTCCAAATGTTGTTGTTGTAAGTCTATGTAAATAAAACTCTTAGGCAAATGTTGGTCCGCTTCAAGGCACTGTCGTCATATTTGGATGTAATTAGGATTACTGAATTACTATTCCTCTTTGCTTATATAACGGCTCTGCTTGCGGAGTGGTACATTCGACCTGTGACCAGACCCGGGAGTGATGGGGCCGTACGCGCAGCCGTCCTCTAGATCAAGGCTCGTAGCCTCCGGTCAGGGTCGTCGGCCAAAGCTCCGGCTGTCGGACTGTCTCACGATCGGCGGTGCCGGAGCATGAGAAGGCTGCCAAGGCCAAGCAGGGCAAGCGTGGCCGGTTCCGGGACTACTGCTAGGAAGGAACTCGGATCCAGGGTGCTACTATTGATACGGATACCCTCAATGACACTGGTGTTACTCAAAGACGCTCCGCCGGCATCAAGCAGATCGGTGATGGCAAAAGCGACGCCGCCGATTCTCTGACCAAGGGTCAGGAGACCTATTCTGCGGAGACCGGTATCGCCCCACGTGGCCATTGAGATCTCTACTGCTTGTCCCAGGCCCCCGCCCAGAAGGACGGCCTGGACAGTGAGGCTGTCGTTCATTCCGGCTTCGAAAATGAAGAAATCCGGATTGTTGCCGTTCGTATCGCTCCACGTCTTCTCGCCGCCGATCATAGTTATCTGCCAGGCAGGATTTGCGGTGTGCCAACGAGCGGCGATGCTGTTCAGGTCGAAGTTGTCGGCACGCGTGATGGGCGTGAAGATGAAGGCGGCCCCAGCCGACCTGCCAGGGCTCAGGGATTCCGCAGTAACCGTATAGTCGCCAACGGTCACACTCTGGAGCTGGTACGGGGGAGCCCCGCTTCTGCCAGCAACCAAGCCGGTAACAGGCTCGATAGCTGCCGTAGACGCGGCTGATATCATCAGAATCAGCAGAGTGCTGGCTAAAACTACGCGTACACTCACTCTCATACCTTCTCCTCCTTCCCTTCCATTGAAACCACGGCCAGCGATCCGTCTGCGAGGCTATAGGTGCGCCTGCTACAACTCGCGCCATGCCGAAAAGTTCCCTGTGTTACTCATTTTATCTATTCGTCTCAGTTTGTCAAGGGTTTTAGGACGTGAGATATTTGAAAAGCGAATTTAGTGCGACAAGGGCACGAATTGAGATTTGGCGTGGTCTTGGAAATGAACCAGGGCCCGTGTCGTGCTGACACGGGCCCCGGACAGTCACCCGCCATCATGTATCACAGGAAACGCCCTTTTCGAGGTTCCTGGAGCCACAAGATGCATCCCAGCCTCGTCCACCCATTGGCATCCGTCGAATACGCTCGGCACACCGCGAAAAAGTGGCTCAGCGGCGGGCGAACAGGTTGCCGGGCAGGTGCCGAATGAGGCCCTTTAGACGCAGGGAGACCAGTCCGGCGTTGACGGTGCCCGCCGGCAGGCTCGTCTCGGCGATAACTTCATCACTGTGTAGCGGTTCCTTGCCCAGTGTCTCGTAGATTTGCCTCTCGGGCCCTTTGAGGTTGAACCGGGCCGCTTCGAATAGTGGTGTTTTGGCCTTCTCAGAAGCCTCTTGTGCGGCCAGTGCGGTGTGGTCTTTCAGTTGGTCGCCGACATAGCCGAGGGCCTCCATGACGTCCTCGACCGATTCGACCAGCTTCGCGCCCTGCTTGATGAGTTGATGGGGCCCCTTGCTGAGTGGCGAATCGACCTTGCCCGGTACGGCCATGACCTCCCGATTGCTCTCCAGAGCGGTCTGAGCCGTAATCAGGGCGCCGCTGCGCAGGCCCGCCTCGATAACGATTGTGCCGAGAGACAGGCCGGCGATGATCCGGTTGCGGGGCGGGAAGTTCTCCCGGAGTGGCTCGTACCGCAGCGGAAGCTCGGAAATGCAGGCTCCGCTGTGACTTATCAGTTCAAAGAGCTTCTCGTTCTCCGGCGGGAAGATGTTGGCCAAGCCGCAGCCTTGCACGGCGATGGTCCGTCCCTCGGCGGCCAAAGCCCCCTGGTGAGCGGCGGTATCGATCCCGCGGGCCAGGCCTGAGACGATGGTGAATCCGGCCGCCGCCAGAAGGTGCGCCAGCCGGGAGGCCTGCTCCTGTCCGTAGATGCTGCACCGCCGCGACCCGACGATAGCGACCGAGAGGGTGTCTTCGCGGCCCAGAGACCCCTTGATGTATAGCACGGGCGGCGGGTCGTAAATCTGCTCGAGCACCGTCGGGTAGCGGGGATCCTGGAGGTGAATGATCCAGACGCCGAGTTTCTCGGCCAGCTCCAGTTCCGTAGCCGTGTCAAACTTGCCGCGTGTCGCCGCGATCCGCTCGGCGGTCTTGAACCCGATCCCATCGACCTTGGCCAGTTCGCCGATCGAAGCGCCCAGGGCCGCATCGACCGAGCCGAACCGCTTGAGGATCTTGGCGAATGATACCGGTCCGACGCCCTCGGCTCGAATGAGTCGGAGCCACTGCTCGATATCCGGCGCGTTTTCGGGAACTTGTGACATTGCTCTCGTCTCGCAGTCTCTTTGAATACGGCCGCAGTTTATCGGCGGCCCGCCCGTCTTTCAAGCACAATCCCGGCCGGGCTATTTGGCTTTCTTGCGTTTGTTTCTCATATTTTGTTGGGGTGCTGTTCGGGGGCCTGCGCGCGTTGCGGCCTTTGGACTCGGGCCTCAAACGGGAGACGACCATGAAGATGTGTAGGCCCACGACTCTCAAATACCTCGGGATCGGCTTTGCCTGCCTGGTGATCGCCATGGCGGTGCTTCGCGCCGTTGATGCGCTCGACAGCGCGCCGGTCGTGGCCGGGGCCATCCTGCTGTCGCTGCTGGTGGCTTCCACCGAGGAAACGCGTAGGGCATAAGTACCGACTGAGACGTCCTACCCGCGATTCTCCTTCGGCGCACATCGTCTGTCTTCTCATCTGTGAAACCGACAGAACAACGCCTCCGCGCCCACACGTCTCGCCCTTCGGAACCACGGAACTCAACCATGCCGCACCCAGGAAAGCTGGGGGCGCAGGGTAAATCCCGCTATACTCTCCTGCCGGTGAAGTCGCGATTCACGCTTCGTGAGTTGTGGCTCGCGGTCTGCTACCGAGCGTGCCG
>CAYNQP010000114.1:0-9332 GCA_964399325.1 uncultured Pirellulales bacterium | reverse complement strand
GAGAAAGCCCATGCGGTCGCAGTAGTCGAGTAACACGGGCACAACAGGATTGTGAGACAGCCGGATGGCGTTGCAGCCCATCTCCTTCAACCGTTCGAGTCGCCATTCAAAGAGCCGGTCGGGCATCGCCACCCCGACGCCGGCGTGGTCTTGGTGCATGTTGACACCCTGAATCTTCACGTGTTTGCCATTTAGAAAGAACCCGTGATCGGCATCGAAACGAATGTGCCGCACGCCAAAGTTCGTTGTCAACCGATCAACGACTTTGCCGGACACGCTAATCGTACTGCGCAATTGGTAAAGGTAAGGATTCTCCAGTGACCAGAGGTTGACCCTGGCCAACGGAATCTGCTGCGTCGCTTTTGACCCAGCCCCCGGCGCAAGCGTCTGAACCGTTGTCTCGGCAGTGACCTGTCGGCCGTTGACATCAAGAATCTCGCTCAAGACGGTGGCCGTGACAGCGACGCCGCTTGCGTTGGCGACATCGGTGTTCACTGTGACCGTCGCATCCGCCTGCACACCGTCACCCGGATCGGCCACTGCCGGCGCGACAAAGACCCCATCCGGCGCGATGTGGACCGGATCGACCATCACCAGTCTTACGTGACGATAGATGCCGCCGCCCTCGTACCACCAGCCGTCGTAACGCGGATCGACGCGCACTGCCAAGATATTCCTGCCGCCGTAATCCGCCGCGTCCGTGATGTCGAAACGCGAACGAGTATAGCCGCTGTACTGACTGCCGATGTCCTGACCGTTGAGCCAGTACCGGCTGTTGCTGAACACGCCGTCGAACTCCAGCCATAGTCGCTTGCCCTCCACATCGGCCGGGATGGAAATCTCTCTGCGATACACGGCAGGCTGTATTGGCAAAAAGCCGTGAAGCGGATACCAACTGGTGTCCATGCCCGGATACACGAAAGGGTTCGTCCGATCAAACGTGCCCTCGACCACATAGTCATGCGGCACATCCACACGCCGCCACTCGTGATCATCGTAGCCGGGAGCGATGGCGTCGGTCACGTCTCCGAGGTGAAACCGCCAGCCTTGGTCCAGCGTAACTGTTGTGCGCGGTGATTCGGCAGTCTGTGCGAAACTCATCCCGAACCATAGGGTCATGAGCAAGCCGAAGGCGACAGCGAAACGACTTGAGTGGAAGTAAGAATCTGTCATGGGTCGAACTCCGTTGTTTTGCCTATGGCTAAGGGTGTCATTGCTTACTGTGAATGGTCGTGCTCGCCATGGTCAGTCCTTCGGACTTGGCAGTCACGGTAATTCTACCTGTTTGTCCGCGTTTGGCTTTTGCAATCACCAACGCCAGGCCGTTGAACGCCTTTCGTTCATGAGATGAAAAGACGGTCATGTCCGTCGGATCGCCGTTGTCGGTCGCGACGATTTCACCGGGGCCCGAAATCTCGAACGTGATCGGATGTTTCGACGGCGAGACCATGAGTCCGTCTTTGTCGGCAACCGTCAGCGTGACAAAGGACAGATCCTGCCCGTCGCTCGCGATGGTCGCCCGGTCCGGCTTGAGCAGCAGCTTGGCTGCGGGGCCGGTCGTCTTGACGGTATCGGTCGCCCATTCCTTACCGTCTTTATACGCCACCGCTTTCAGTTCGCCGGGTTCGTAGGTTATGTCATCCCAACGCAGGCGGTATTCGTACTGGGCCTTGGTCTTTCTGCCGAGCGATTTGCCGTTCAAGAAAAGCTCCGCTTCGTCGCCGGACGTGAACACATGGACCGGCGTCACCTCTCCGACGCGATCCGGCCAGTTCCAATGCGGCAGGATGTGGGCCATCGGCAGGTCCGGACGCCAGTGGGACTGGTAAAGATAGTACTTGTTCTTGGGGAACCCAGCGAGGTCCACGATCCCGTAATAGGAACTGCGGGACTCATAAAAAGGCGACGGCTCGCCCAGGTAGTCCCAACCGGTCCACACGAATCCGCCGGCCACGAATGGGTGTTTCTCCTGGGCCGCAAAGACCTTGTCAGCACTTGAACCAAACTGCTCGGTATACAGCTCATAGGAACTGACGTGGCGGGTTTTCGAGTCTGCGGCACCGGCCATATTGTGGAACGGGGCGCTGTTGCCGTCAAAAACCGGGAAGAAGTACTCTCCACGACTCGTGAACACGCACGAGTTCTCACTGCTAAGGATCACTCTGTCGGGGAACTTCTCGTGGAAAGGCTGGTACTGGGGAGCGGACTTGTTGCCTCTGAACCTGGCGTAGGCGCCATCCCACCGCATGCCTTCGCCTTGATAGTTCAAGCTAATGACATCAGAGATCTGGGCAAAAGCTGAATCGGGCTTGGCCACATTCATGGCGGATGTCGCGGGCCGGGTCGGGTCTTCATCCTTGGCGATCTCATAGAGCTTTTTACCCGTAAGTGCCTCTTGGGCACCGCGGTATTGCTCGCCGACTTCGTTCCCAAAGCTCCACAGAATGACCGAGGGACAATTACGGTCCCGACGAATCATAGAGCGAAGATCCTGCTCGTGCCACTCCGGGAAAATCAGGTGAAAGTCGAGGTCCGGCTTCTTCAAATTCCACACGTCGAACACCTCGTCCATGACGAGGAATCCCATCTTGTCGGTCAGTTGATAGAACTCAGGCGCGAATGTATTGTGCGCGGTGCGAATGGCGTTGCATCCCATCTCCTGCAAGATCTCCAGTTGCCGCTGGGCTGCACGGATATTGACCGCGCCACCGAGTGCCCCATGGTCGTGGTGCAGGTTAACCCCCTTAATGAAGACGTGATCTCCGTTGACCAGCAATCCCTTGTCACCATTGAACTCCAGAGAACGGATTCCGAAGGGGGTTTCATACTGATCGAGTACTTTCCCGTCCATGGCCACCACGGTGACAGCCACATAGCGGTTGGGCGTTTGCTGCGGAGGAGGGCCCCACAAACGGGGATTTTTGACAGTGACAGTCCCGTTCACCGTTCCCTTGCTGCCAGCTTCAATAGAAACCTGAGTCGGCTCGATTGTGGCAACAGCCTTACCACTTTGTCTTCCTGCCTTGTCCAGGGCAAAGATGCGTGTGACCACCTCTACCTGTGCATCCTTCTTGGAGTCGTTATCGATCGTGACTTCCAAGTCCACCGTGGCCTGCGACTTGGAGACTTTCGGCGTCGTCACGTAGGTTCCCCAGTGGGCCACGTGCACCGACGACGTCTTCACCAGCCAGACATGACGATAGATCCCGCCGCCCGAATACCACCGCGAAGAGTCGTTCGGATTGTCCAGACGAATCGCCAGTTGGTTCTCTCCTCCCGGCACCACATACGGCGTCAGATCAACGCGCCAGGAGTTGTAGCCATAGGGCCACCCACCAACCAGTTTGCCGTTCAGCCAGACCATGGCGTATGACATGGCTCCGTCGACATCCAGAAAGAGGGACTTCCCCGCATCGGAAGCAGGAATATCCAGCTTCTTACGATACCATGCCACGCCGGGACTGGGCAGGCACCCCATACCACCGCTGACTTTTGCACCCCACCCCTCATAAAACGGCCCTTTGATCGCCCAGTCGTGCGGCAGATCAACCTGCTCCCAGGATGCATCGTTAAATGTCGCCTGAACGAATGGAAAATCGCTGCCCGGATTTCCCTCGGGCCGCGAGTAGCGCTTCGTGGGATCGCTGATAAAGTCGTTTCCGGTGGGCATAACCCAAGACTTCAGCACCGGCTTTTCCGCTTTGACATTGACGGCCGCGGTCGCCGCGTCCTCACCAAGAATGATCTCCCTTCGTCGCCTCACTTCCGGACGTACATCGTAGATCAGATCGTCAACTTCTTCGTCCGGACCATATTTCATAAAACGCCATCCATCGTTAATGGAAATGCGTTCACGAGGAGCTTCGGCAGCTTGACACCCAACTACAAGTTGCATCATGATAGCCAACATCACATATCCGGACAACCTAAACACCTGACGAAACACAGTGAATCGATCCATTCTCTTTCCCATTTCTTTTTTCTCAATCTTGCCCGAACTCCCTCGTCACTGCTTAGGCGTGTCTGCCGTTGTTTTCAGGTCGCGATCGAGGGCCGCACCGTCAAAGGGGATGACAATGGCCTTGCTGCCATGTCCGTCGCCGCCCTTGTCCTGATCCTTTTCGACGTCGATTGCGGCCAGGGTCATGGCGACAACATGGCCGTTTTCAATATAGACCGAGGGACGTTCGAGCTTGTTCCAGTGGTTCACAGTGCCGTCGGGGTAACGGACAATCGCCTCACGGGGATCGTACGCGATCCCGCGGTTGGTCCAGTCGTGGATGCCATCGGGCGACGTGAGGTGATACGCCTTGCGCGTGGACCACGAATTAACGGTGATATGGTACAGGCCGCCGGAATACCAGATGCAAGGGTCTTCCAGGTTAGGGATGCCTTCGGGAAAGACCGACTTACCCCGCACCTTGTAGGGGCCGAGGATGCCTTTGTCGCTGAAACAGATTCTGCCGTCGCGTTGTGTGAACTCGAAGTGGCCATCCGGTCGTGCCATAATCGCCACATTGGAACCGTGCCACCTTGGCTCACCCTCCACCGTAATGGTGCCGAGGTGCTCCCAGGGACCGTCGAGAGACTTGGACACGTACACCTCGCACGGACGGGTTTCGCTGACGACAACCGCATAGCGACCGTCCGGCAACGTCAACGCCGTGACATTGTGCCCCCTGCCGCCCGCGTCGTTGGGCCAGCAAAGGCCCTTGTCGATGTATGGCCCGGTCAGGAAATCGGAGACCGCATGAACGGCCACCGAGCCGAGCCATCCGTTGTGGCCCCTGGATTCATTCCAGCGACTGGCGAACATGTGGTACTTGCCGTCGGGGGCCTTGATGATCTGCCCATCCCAGTAGCAGTATTTCTTGATAGTCGTGTCTTCCAGCCCGTTCTGAGTGTCGCGTGGGAGGACATTGGGTGCCCCCCAGGCATCACGGGCCAACTCCCCGTGCTGCGGCGTGGGAAGAAAATAATCGATGAAGGTTTTGGCCTTCGCTTGGGTATCCGCACCTTGCGCGGCGGGGATGGGCGATTGTGCGAAGGTTGGAAAGACCAGAAGTACGAGCAGGGCGGCGACAGAACCATAACGATGGAACATCAACATAAGAAGTCTCCTTTTTCAATTTATATGAGAAAACAGCAGCCGGTGCAACCTTTCATGCTGCTTACCGGGCGACTATGGCATCCACAGCCACCGGCCCCGGACCACGATTGACAATGTTAACCGCGTGTTTGCCCAGAGTGAGACCGGTCACCTCACACACCTCCTGCTGGGCCTGACGCATACCCGTGGTGGACAGATCCGCTGTCGCGCGGGTTTCGCCGTCAATCTGAATCTCGATTCTTCCGGCTCCCGCTTCTTTTGGGGCGATGACCGTGACGCTGCTCCCGGTGAACGAACATCGCCAGACATCGCCGGGCGTATCGCTGGTGGTGAGGTCATTGTTGAAATCGCCGGTGCCCAGATTGCAGCGGCGAATCCATCCGGCAGCCACAACACCCGGGTCGTCGTCGTTGAACCAGCCTTTGTCATGGGTGATGCGCAGAACGCGGCATCCCGAGGCCAGCCGCTCGTTGGCGATGCCTGGCAGTGGCTGCGCCGATCCTCCGGGTGTTACCGTCAGCCCCTGATCATCCTGAACAAACGTCAGCGCAACATCGGAGCCGATCAGTTCGACCTTCGACACCTTGCCCAGGGTTGCCCCGCCGGTGCCCAGAGCCTTGAGCGTGACCGGGCCGCCCTGCCAATCCAGGAGCGTGGCATAGACCTTGCCTTGGTTGCGTGTGTAGCGAACCGCGTCCTCACCATAGACCTCAAACGGGCGGGAACCGTATACAGCTTCGCCGTTGACCTTCAGCCACGCGCCAATGTCTTGACTGGTCCGGACCACCTCGGGATCGAGATCGCCGCGACCGTGCTGGGTGAGGTTGAGCAACATGCTTCCGTTGCGGCAGACGTTCTCCATCAGTAACCCGACTAGTTTCTTAGCGTCCATGTATCTCTGCCCGGTCTTATAGTGCCAGTCAGCAATGGTGGTTTCGGTCTGGAATGAATAGGCCATGATCGCCGGTTCGATGATAGCCTCGGTGCTCTTGACCAGGGATCGGTCAACATGAGGAAGCAGATCGGGGCTGTTCTGGAAGCTGTTGTAACGCCCGCCCACGCCCTTGAGGTTGAGCACAACCTCCATGTCCCCCTGGTTCCACTTGAGGGACTTGTTGTAGTAGTTCGCGGCAAGCGGCCGCGCAAGAAAACCCAGTCCCATGTGCACACCCAGGTCCACCTGGGAGTCGCCCGCGTGCTCGTCGAAGTAGATCACGTCGGGATGGTACTTGGTGATCGCGTCATCCACCCGCCACATGAACTGATTGGCAAACGGCGAGTGCAGCGGATCTTTGTTGGTGTGAACCGGGCCGTAAAGGTCCACCGGGTCCATGCCTTCCCACCATGTGCCTTTGCCGTCCAGAATCGTTTGCAGCGCATCGTACGGCACGCCCTGCTTCGGCCCCGTCCTGTCGCTGGTGTATCGTACCGGCATGAACTGGCCCCAGGTACGGCCCGGAGAATGGTGAAAGCCGATGCCGAAACGCAGACCATGCTGTCTTGCGATCTTTTCCCACGTGCCGACAACGTCCACCTTGGGGCCAACACGCACAGAATTCCAGGGCTGGTAAGCCGAATCCCAACAATCGAAGTTGTCATGGTGAACGCCCATGGCCATAAAATAGCGGGTGCCCATTTCGACATACAGATCCATCAATTCGTCTGGTTTCCAGCGATCGATCACCCAGTTGTGGCAGATGTCCTTGTAGCCGTATTCCGACGGATGACCGAAGTGTTCGAGGTGGTGATTATACTGCCCGCGGCGTTGCGTATACATGCCGCGCGCATACCAGTCGCCCTGCTCGGGCATGGACTGCGGGTCCCAGTGGGACCACGCGCCGAACTTGGCGTCGCGCCACCACTCAGGTACGGTGTAAATCCGGCTGATCGCCTTCCAGTCGTCGGAATAAGGACCCGCAGCCACCGGCAACGGCGGCAGGTTCCAGATATCCGGCGGCAACCCCAGATCTCCGTCGCCGACAACAATCCGATCGATGTTCACCGCGACGTCATTGTCAGCCAGACTGATGGTCAGCACGGCCTTGGCGGGAATCGCCATGTCAATAATCGCATGGAGAAACGAGCCAGTGAGATCCCCGGAGGAATGGACGTTCACCTTGTGAGCCGGCTGATCATTGACCGCAACACTAATTATGCCCACTTCCACCGACGCATAGCGAATCGCCAATTTCCCGGCGGCCGGCAGGTCGGCGAACTTGACGCCTGTGCCAGGCTTGGTCAGACAGACCAGATAACCTCCCGAGGCCGCACTACCGGGCACCTTGGACGCCCCACCGACAGATTCGGCGGCTTCCGCCTCGAACGTACGATTCTCAGCGGCGAACGCTGAATCGCAAGCCCAAAACAACAGAGATCCAACCAGGAGGATTCGGATGTCGTGAATGACTTTTGAGAAAACATGTTTCATTGCCAGATCCTTCTTTCTCTTCTTTTCGGAAAATCAGCTATTTGAACCATTGATCGGACTCCAAGTCAATGCGTTGTGACAACCACCGTTGCGGCTTCAAGGCCGTCGGCCTCGGCCTTGAGCGTGATCTTGCCTGCATCGCCTTTGGGACGGAGGATGGCCAGGCAGCGGCCGTGCCAGGTGGTGTGCCGGGGCTGGCGGAAGCTCTCCATCACGTTGGGGGCCCCGCTGCCGACGGCGGCCAGTTCACCCGCACCGGTTAGCTTGAAATGCACCAGGTTCGTGGCGTCGGGCAACACGTTGCCTGCATCATCGGTGATTTCCACGGTCACGTAGGCCAAGTCGTTGCGATCCGCGCGGATGGTGGCGCGGTCCACGGTGAGCCGGACCCTTTTCGCGGGGCCGACCGTGCGCAGGACCTTGGTGGCAACAACCTTGCCGTCTGTGAGACCCACGGCCTTGAGCTCGCCGGCCGTGTAGGGGACCTCGAAGCGAGCGGTCAATTTGCCGCCGTTGATGGGCTGAGTGGCGATTTCCCGGCCGTTCAACTCCAGACGCACCGACTCGCACCGCGAATAGACGTTGACCTGCATGGTCTTGCCGTCACTGTCGGGCCAGGTCCAGCTCGCCAGTTCATCCGGCCACCCCCAACCGCTGACGGACTCGCGGCTGCCTTCCGGGATCGGGCGATGCACGAACACCTCCAATGGGCTGAGGCCCCACACCACGTCGCGGTAGTAGGACGACGCCTTCTTAAAACCGCACAGGTCCAAATCGCCGCAAAAAGCGTTGAAGTACACCCCGCTCTCGTTGCGGACGCGCGCGGCGCCGAGACCGGCCTCGCCCAGGTAATCCATGCCGGTCCAGACAAAGTCGCCCAGCACGTACGGATGTCTCTCCACGAGGCGCCAGATATCCGCAATGTCCCTGAGATACGATTCCGTGCCGACGATGATACGGTCGGGGAACTGCTGGTGGTCCCGCTCGTACTGCCCGTGTTGGTAGTTGTAGCCGCCGACGTCGAGGAAGGAAAACGCCTTTTCTGTGTCCGACCATTCGCGCCCGGGCTGGTCCCAAAAACCGCATACGCCTTCGTTGACCGCACGCGTGGGGTCCAGGCGGCGGACCTCGTCGCTCAACTGCTTGGCGATGACATAGCCACTCTCGTTGGCGCGCTCTTTGATTTCGTTACCAATGCTCCACATGATAACGGACGGGTGGTTGCGGTCGCGCAGGATCAGCGATTCCAGATCGCGTTGCCACCAGTCCTTGAAATATTTACCGTAGTCGTCAGGATTCTTGGCTTGTTCCCAGCAGTCGAAGGCCTCGTCGATCACCAGTACGCCCAACCGGTCGCAGGCGTCCAGAAACGCCGTGGAGGGCGGATTGTGGCTCGTGCGGATGGCGTTGTAGCCGCTCGCCTTCATCACCTCGACCCGGCGTTCCTCTGCGCGGTCAAACGCCGCAGAACCGAGCGGGCCAAGGTCATGATGCAGGCACGCACCGCACAGTTTCACCGATTCACCGTTGAGCGTGAAGCCGTTCTCAACGGAGAATTGGATCTGGCGGATACCGAAGGTCGTGGCGGTCGTATCCAGCGCCCGGCCATCGACCAGAAGCGTCACGTCGGCCCTGCAAAGATCGGGAGAATCGGTGGACCAGAGCGGAGGCGACTGGACCTCCAGGGCCAGAGGAATCTCTGCTTGGCCGCCGGCGGCCACCTCAGTGCTGGTTTCGCCAGCCTGCAAGGTCTTCCCGGTTGGGCCGCGCAGTCTGATGCGTATCGTCAGGGCC